>CALKTZ010001261.1 GCA_937997355.1 uncultured Planctomycetales bacterium
CGCTTGAAACGCGTCGTCGACATCATTGGGATCGTAGAGCATCTGCCGGCAGACCGCGAGCACCATAGGCCCATGACGACTGACGATCGCTTCGAAAGCCGTTTCATCGTGCCGTGCAATAAAGGCTTCTAGCAACTGAGCTTCGGAAATTCCGGTCAGCGAACCTCGCTGCCAAAGTCGGGCAAGCTGGGGGACAAGTCCCCGTGGCGACCGGCTTCCGGAAAACGACATCCGCCCCTCCCGATGTAATCCAATTTGTGCAGCCAGGTGGCTTCTGTGGAATTACTGCACCCCATCGCCGTCTTGGATACGCAATTTGTGGAAGCGGTTCCAGAAATTCCCGTTCGGGCGAGGAGAAGGGGAAACCGTCCCGAGATCGGACGGCGGCCGAAGGAAGGGGAATGCGAGATAGGGGAAGGGGAGACGAAGCCGCCAACTATTGCCGGATGGCGAGCAGCCTTCGGGCTCTTCGTCGAGGGGTTCGGGGCGTCCCTTCTCGTCGACCTGGACGAACTGCATGAGGCTGTTCATCCAAGGAATCTCGCGGTTCTCGAACGGCGACCCCCAGAGCGCCACGACGATCTGCGCCCGGGCGCGGTGAATCTCGCGGCTGCGAATTTGCACCACGGTCCCGATCGGCACCGGCAGGTTACACCGGAGATCGAGGACCCGCTTCAGGACGAGATTGGCGTTCAGGCCGGCCGCTCGAAACGCGGTCGCGTAGGCGGCTTCCAGCGCCACCGAAAGCAATACCCCCGCATAGAGGGTCCCGTGATGATTGGCGTCTCGTGGAAGGATCAGCCGATGCGTCAGAGTCTCCACAGTTTGATCGGAAGAGTTGCCCATGGGTGTCAGACGCTGGTGGGTTCGAGGAAAGACGCTCGATCGCCTTCCGAATCGCGGTTGGAGATGGTCGGAATAGATAAAATTTAGCATAGCGCGAATCGGTCGCAAACCTCCGACTGGCCCAGGGGACCCGCACTCGATTCGGATCACAGGGATTACATCGAAAATCCCAGATGATCCGCTTCCAGGGAAGCCGAGATAGGAATTGGTCGGATGATTTTCACCCGCGAGCGCCGCGCATGAAAAAAGCCCCGGGCGGGGCATTGTGAAGGGAGGACTTGCGGGGATCTCTCCCCTCGTCGAATTGCGCCGGCAGGAATCGAACCTGCGACCTCCAGGTTATGAGCCTGGCGAGCTAGCCGCTGCTCCACGGCGCAAGAGAATCGTATCATCAACGCCACCCCGAGGGAACCCCAATCGGCGATTTCC
>CALKTZ010001262.1 GCA_937997355.1 uncultured Planctomycetales bacterium
AATCCCGAGATGACGATCCCGGCCGCCAGGGTATTGCTGGCTCTCGTGAGCTGCCGGACCAGGCGTTCGAATCCCTGAAGGTCGAATTTGACATTCAGCTCGCCTCGCTTGATCGACTCCAGCGACTGGCTCAAGACCTCGGGGAGCAAGGTCGCAATCCGTTGGATATCCTCGGCGGTGCGGATGGTTCGATTCAAGAGCCGGGACGGATCGAGCCGGCGTAAGAGCAAGCTGCGCAGGAATGGCCGGATCTGGTTCGCGATATCGAAATGAGGGTCCAACATCCGCCCCACGCTCTCGATCGTCACGATCGAACGGATCAAGAGGACGAAATTCGGCGGAATATGGAGATGGTGCGCCCGAATCACCCCGACCAACTCCTTGAGCAGGACCCCCATATTGATGGTATCGAGGGTCATGTTGGAATAGGCCGCGACCAATTCACCGACGTCACGCCGAAGCTCGGCGGGATCGGCCCGCTCGCTCCGGATCTCCAGGGCATCGAGCGCCCGGAGCACGCGGTCGGTATCCTGGGCAAGTAATCCGGAGAGGAGATCGGCGATCTGCTCGCGCGTCCGTGTATCGAGCTGGCCGAACATGCCGTAATCGAGCGGAACGAGCACCCCGCCGGGGAGGACGCGAAGGTTGCCGGGATGGGGGTCGGCATGGAAGAAGCCGAATTCGAAGATCATGCGGAGCAAGACCTGGGCGCCCGTCTTGGCAAGCTCGGCGGGGTCCACCCCGATGGCCTGAATTTCGTTCAGGTTATCGACGCCGACCCCGCCGATGAATTCCATCGCGATCACGCGGGCCGTTGACAGCTCTTCCACCACGAATGGGATGTGGACCGACTTGTCTCCTCGAAACAGGGAACGGCACCGCTGCATGCTGCGGCGTTCGATATTGAAGTTGAGTTCTTGCTTGATCGTCCGCTCGAACTCTCGCACCAGCGTGAGGGGTTTGTATGCCGCGAGATAGGGGATTCGTCGCTCCGCGACTTGGGCGAGGTTCTTGAGGATGTCGAGGTCGGCCTGAACGGTCTTCGCGATACCCGGACGGCAAATCTTGAGGGCGACGACCCGGCCATCGTGGAGCGTCGCGCGATGGACCTGGGAAATTGAGGCGGAGGCGACCTGGACCGGGTCCACCGACGCGAAAACCTCGACGATCGGCCGACCGTATTCCGCGACCAGGATCTCTTCCGCCTCGGCGAATGAGAATGGACGAACATCGTCTCGCAGGGCGGCAAGCTCGTTCGTGTAGGCTTCCGGGAGCAGGTCCGGACGCGTGCTCAAGAGCTGCCCAAGCTTGACGAACGTCGGCCCGAGATCCTCGCAGACCAACCTCAAGCGATGCGGGCGGTCTTGCGGAGGAATCTCCGCACCGAGCGCCACCCGCTCGAAGGAACGTACAAATCCATCGAGATGGAGCGCCGAGACGACGTCCTGATAGCCGTAACGGACCAACGTCGCCAGGATCTGGCGATAGCGTGGCAGGTCGCGAAGATGGCCGACCGTTTCCCGGATCAAGAGTCTCGAATTACCCCCGAGAGAACTAACCGCAACCGGTCCGATTAATCCGATTATCCTCACTCACAATGATTCGAAGACGCCGTCTTGCGGAGGGGAGGCAGTTTGGTTAAACTATCTCTTATCAGTCGTACCGACGCAAGACGATGGGCACGGGAAACCACTTCATGCCAACTCAGGAGAAGACAGGGGTTCGCCCCACGGAATCGGGTGTTCGCCCTCTTGAAACGGATTATGAATTCTCCGAGTCTCGCCTTGAGGCGACCGGATTCATCTTCCACGGAAATGTCCCTTCCCCTTCGGAGAAGAAGAGCGCCGTCAAGGCAAACTCGAATCTCCTTCACTTTGCCCGATGCCCCAAGCTCGAGAAAGTAAGCGATCAGCAAACCAAGATCTGGTTTCGATCGATCAAGCTCGCTGTCAGCCACCTGAACGAACTCCTCGGCGGCCAACGCTGGAAGTGGTGCAAGTTGTGCGAGCGAGAAGTGACACAGCGAATTCTCGACGAGATTTGAGGTCGGAGCCCGTCCTGGCCTGACTCATTTTGCTTCTCCCTCCCGCCGTGCCAGCACTATTTGCTGGGATGAATTTTCCCCGTTTTTGAATTTTCAACCGGTTCGGCAACGCCGCGAGATTTCGCGTAAAGGCCGGCGCGCGTCTTGAAGAGATGCGCGACGGACTTTGCCGTGGTGCCGGATCATGACGCATGACGTGAAGTCTTTCCCCTTCAAACAGTTGCAGCCGCCAGCCTGATGAACTCGGGGAGATTTCGGATCGGATCGAAATCCGTTTCCGTCGACAGCAGGCTTCGAAGTTCGGGATCCATTTTTATGGCGGCGGAAAGCTCTTCCACGGCCTTCGCGACATTCCCCGCAAGGCTCCAGTAGCATGCCAGGTTGTACCGGAGCAGTGGCTCATCCGGGTTCGCGCGGCGGGCTCGTTCGATGGCGTCGATTGCCTGCGCCAGTCGATTCGTCCGCTTGTAGCACCAGCCCAGCGCGAGGGCCACGTGCAGGTCGTCAGGCCGAAGGATCGCGGCTTTTTCCAGGGGTTTGAGGGCGTCTCGGTATTGATCCAGCGATCGAAGAGCCTCCCCTTGCAGGAGGCAAGCCTCGAACTGCATCCTCCCCCATTCGGCGCGTTGTTCCAGGATTCGCAAGGCGTGGCGAGGCAGAGAGAGCATCAGATAGCCTTCGGCTTCATCGAGTTGTTTTTGGATCGAAGTGCTCATCTCTGCTTCACGTCCATTGACGACGTGCCTCGCCGGGCTTGGCCTCCCATCGGGGGCGGAGCAGCGATCAGGCTCGGTCGTCGACCTGTCCCCTGATCCGACGGAATGTCGGCAAGATCCCCGCGGTAGCCGTGAAGGCCCTTCCACGCAATGGGCCTCCACAAGTTTATCACGACAAAAGGGAATGAGCACCGACCCGCCCGATCGATTCGGAAGCGGGTCGATTTGGTTTTTGGTCGGACTTCCCAGACCTCATGTCGGGCTGAGAGTTCGGGCGGAGGTGGAAGGGAATTTCTTCGGATGGGAACGAACGTGTCGACGATGCCGGGAAGACTCGGGATGTTTCCTGATGGTCTCTGGCTTGGGATCAGTAACCCTCTCCCGAATTCTTCTCCCTGAACGACATGAGCGAATCCGCGGCGTTCAAGACTCGCTGCGAAAGACGTTCTAGATCAGGTGATTCGCGCCACGGTCTCCCCCGTGCCGGGAGACCGAAGGGAGCCGTTCGAGGCTTACTAATTCTCGGCGGCTCAACTCATGCTCGGTGCAAATCAGATCGGGAATCTGGAGCCCGTCCTTGGACCGTTTCTCCAGCGCATGGGCCCTGGCATCGATCCCTTCTCGATTCTGGAGCCCTTCCATCCAGCGACTCGGGATGGCGTCGACGCCGTAGTAAGTACCGGCCAACGCGCCAAGAATCGCGCCGGCGGTGTCGGTGTCCCCTCCCAGGTTGATCACGTCGGTCAGAGCTTCTTCAAACGAGTCGGTCGTCAGGAGGATGTACAGGCAGGAGGGGATGCAGGCGGGCGGAAAGCCCATCGTGGCTCGTTTGCAGGCCGGCTCCGCTCCGTGACGGTTGGCCTCTTCGACGAGGGCCGAATATGCGCGGTCGCGGGGAAGTTCGAGGAGCGCCTCGACATTGGCGATCGCCTGGGACATGCTGTGGGTGTACTGATCGAGTCCAACCACCTGCCCCTGGAGACGCCTGGAAATCTCCCGTTCGCTCCGCGAGACGTCGGCCGCCAATCGGAACAGGAGGCTCGGCTCGCGATCCTCCTCGTTCAAGAACCGACGAACCCCATGGACGACCGAGAACGCTCCGCTCAGGCTGCGAATATCCCGATGCGTCATGTGACTCGCGGCGATCACGGAATCGAAAAGACTTCGTGATTCATGACCATTTTGATCGAAATACAAGGCGATCGGCGCGATCCGCATGGCGGCACCGATGCCCGCGGTACCTTGCCCCGTCTGGGAGGGGTGAATCCCTTTTTCCAGGTCGGATAGGACGAGCCGAAAACTGCGGCCGATGCCTCGATGCGCCCCGACGAAAGCCCCCTTGGGATTGGCCAATCCGAGATAAATTTCGGCCAGCCGTTCCTGATCGATTCGCCCGAGTTCCAGCAGGACGTCGCAAAGGGCCAGCGCCTGTTGGGTATCGTCCGAATAGAGGCCCGGCAGGCGCCAGCGATAGGGCTTACGCTTCCAGGCTTGAACACCGTCGACATAATCCTCGACACGATCGTAGTGAGTTTTGATCTGCTGGGCGCTCAGGCCTTCGAGCGGGGCGCCCAGAGCGTCTCCCACGGCCAGGCCCAGGAGACAACCTCGGATACGGTCGATTCGGGACAACTGGGGCATCTCGCAAAGCTCCTCGGATGCCGAATTGCACGCCAGGAAATCTGGCGGCAACCCTTCTCATTCGATCGATCGAAAAGATAACCGGCGTCATCGACCACGCCAATTGAAATCTGCCGCCGATTCTCTTCGGACCTGTTTCACGACGAGGCCATGGCACTACGGGACCCCGATCGGATTACCACTTAGGATCAATCCGACCCTCTCGATTTTTTTTTGCGAATTTCGCATTTTCCCCACCAACGAAAACGGCGGATTCGGCGAATTCGACCAAAAATCGACGGAATCACTTCAAGCAAAAGGCCGCCGAAACCACGGGCTGGAACGGCAACGCCGATTCCACAATAAAAACTAACCACAAGGAACCCATCGAAAGCGAGGTGGCGGCGGGACAAAATTCTCGAAAATCCCGTGCCCGATCAAACTCCGATCGGATCGGGCCCGACCAAGAAAACGCGAGGACGAACCAAGGCAAACTTTTGCCATTTTGACCATTTTAATGGTCGGAGTCCGAAGACTTTCCTCAACGATCAACAAGGGGAGTTATCGACCAAATCTCGTGTCTCATCGCACACGGTTGTTGGTGAAAACCGGGGCGCCCATGACCGTTCATCCTCTAATCTGTCCGACCAGCGTGATGGGTGAAATCAGCGTCCGCCGACTTGAGAATTGATCGACAACTAATGTTTCGGAGCAACGGGTTCGAAGAGCGACTGAATCCGCACGATCGCCTGTTCGTCGGGGAATGTATGGAACGTGTGAACAGCAAGGCCCCGTTGCATGGGTTCGAGATGAATCCGACTGATCGGCCCTGGGGCGAAACGGTTGCTGGATGCGAACTGATAGAAAAGATCCTCGCGCGCCCCGACGAGCATCATTTCTTGATTGAGATGCCGGTAGATTTCCCGATCGACGCGCTCGACTTCGGAGCAACTCTGATATTCCACCTCGCCCCCCAGTCGATGACTCACGGTTCGCTCATTCTGGATGGCGCATCGGTTCAGAATCCCTTCCTCCGGGAGTAAGGCTTCGGGGCCGATGAGAATTTCGACCACTCGGACCGACCCTGCCCGAAAGCTGATTGCATGGCCTCCCTCGATGATCCGGATGTCGGCCTCCCAATCCCCTTTGCCGATCCTTCGATGAACGCGCGTCGTCAGCCAATCCGGATGGATGACCCGGCTCGAAACTTGAAAAACCAGATCCGTCACACGAGTCCGACCGTGACCGACTCCCATACCCAACGCTCTCCTGAAACAACAAGGACTCCGGGCCCCCCTGAACCCGAGCCGAAACCGTGATCGAGCATCGCAATCATCCGGGACGCAATTTCGTGTACTTATTTTAAGGAGTACAACGAAGCCGAGGCAAATCAACTCGAAGTCCGCCGAGAACTCAACAAATCCGCGAGAAGTCGATCCGCCAAGGTCGAAGAGTCGCCACAATCCCCGAGTTGAGCCAACCAATTGCCGAGCCGACGATCGGCGTTCGGTTTCGAGCAAGTCATGTTACGTCGTCGGACACTCCTGGGTTCAAATTCGAGAACTTGAGGAACCCTGGCGATCTCGGCACGCACGACTCGTCCGTTCTCAATTTGAAGTACGACGAAACAACCTCCCCGATCAGCACAGCTTGACCGTTTCGGCCCCGCCCCGTACACTTCGGCCTCAAGTTCAGCGACGAAGGAGTCTTAGCCCAAGGAAGGCGCGATGGACTCGATCGAAGATCTTCCCGAGCGCACACTTCCCGTTCGAGCCTGGGAGGCTTGGAGGGCGCGAGGCCCCCGTTACGCATGGCATAAAGCCTTGCGTAGAATCCTGAGCGGACGGCCCAACCTCAAGCGTCGTTGGTTGTACGACGATCCCCGCCAATATTGGACATTCCGCGGCGGGCTCGATTATTTCCGCGAGCAGGAAGGACAACCCAAGCGGTCCCTCCGCGCGAGGTGGGTCGCCGAACGGATCTCCGCGTATCAGCCGAAATCGATCCTCGAAATTGGCTGCGGATACGGCAAGGTGATCTCCGCGATCCGCGAGTTGCTCCCCGACGCCACGATCGTCGGGATCGATTTCAGCCCGACCCAGCTCGATCAGGCCCGGTACTTCCTCCGAGGAGCCGAGGAGATCTCCTTGATGCTGGGTTCCGGCGAACATCTCCCCTTCCCGGACAAGACGTTTGATCTCGTGCTCACCTCCGCCGTGATCCTGCATAATCCGCCCGCCGCCGCCGAACGGATCCGAAAGGAAGTCGTCCGCGTGGCCCGATGTCACGCGGCGCACAACGAAGAGACCAACATCAGCTACAACCGTTACGGTTACGACACGGCCGCCTGGTATCGGGCGCGATCCATCGCACTCCGCGAGTCGGGGCCAATCCCGATGGACCCCGATCCGCTGACATCCCAATTCTGTGTCGCCGAGTTGCGGAATGCTGGCTGATCTGGGCTTCCTCATCGCACTCGCGGGAATCTCTTCCGGACTCGGCGACCGGCTTCTCGTCCTCTCGAAAATGAGGCCGGCTCGCCCGACCGACGCATTCGCGCAGGCCGCTCCGCTGGGGCTCGGCCTGCTGGCCCTCGGCACCCTCTTTCTCGGCCTGATCGGGCGACTCGATCGTTCGAGCCTCCTGGGGTTGCTGGCCCTCTCGGCGGCGTTCGGGGCCTTCCCCGGTATCAGCTTACTTGCGTCGGCCTCCAGCATCGCCCTGGCGAAAACCTTGAAGACTCTGCGCCGAGGCTCGATGTTCGACCGCGGACTGCTGGGAATCGCCATCCTGGCACTCGTTGGCACCGCGCTGGCCACATCGACGCCGGTCACCGATGGCGACGCCCTCTGTTACCATCTCCAGGTGCCCAAGGTCTTCCTGGCAAAACACACAATCCATTTCGATCCCGATTTGCACGAAACCGTTTATCCCCTCCTGACGGAATTGCTCTACGCGATTGCGCTGGAATTTCGAGGGCCGGTCGCTTGCCGGGGCGTTCAGTTCCTGCTCGGGCTCATCTTCGCGTGCAACGTGTCGTTGCTCGCGAGGCCCCTGCTGCACGGCAAAGCCTGGTGGGCGGGATCGATCGCGCTGCTCGTCCCGGCGATTTCGAATGGGATGACCGCGCCCCTGAATGACGTCGCCCTGGCAAGCTTCGGAACGGCGGCGATCGCCGCGACGCTCCGTTCAATCGATCGCCCCTCGATTCGTTCGACGATCCTGGCGGGCTGTATGATGGGGCTGGCGCTCGGGGTGAAGTATCCCGCGCTGGTGCTCCTTGGCTTGCTGACGCTCACGATTCTTTCCCATCGGTTTGCAACGGGCACACGTTGCCGGGCCTCGGCATCATTCGGAGCTACGTTGGTCTTTGTTACTACCGCGCTGACGGTTGGCGGTTGCTGGTATTTCCGGGCATGGATCAACACGGGGAATCCGGTCTTTCCCTACTTCCGGCAAGTCTTCGGGGGCGCGGGGCTCGACGAGGTCCTGGACCCGACCCGGCGTGCCATGGCGGTGACTCCCTGGAGCGTGCTCACCGCGCTGATTCCGATGACCCTCAACCCCGACCGTTTCGAAAGCTTTTCCCATCAGTTCGGCCCCCTCTTCCTCCTGGTTTTGCCGGCCCTGGCCCTGGAACGCCCCCCTCGGCGACTCGTGCTCCTGGTGGCGATCGGCTACGGCTTCCTCATAATCTGCGTCACCCAGCGCCAGAGCACGCGATTCGTTCTCACGGCGCTCGGGCCGTTATCGGTGGGCGTGGCGTACCAGTTGCGGGGTTGGTCGTTGCGTCGGACATTCCCGACTCGTCTGATCCTGGCAACGTTGCTGCTGGCGCTGGGGATGGAATGCGCACAGGCTGTTGCGCGATGCCGCAATGGGCTGCCGATCCTGGTCGGTCGTGAAACCCCCGACCAGTTTTTGGCGCGTCGCGAACCGACCTATCGCGTCGGACAGTGGATCGATCAGAATCTGCCGACGACGGCCCGCCTGATCGGCCAGGATCATCGCGGGTTCTACATCCCCCGCGACTACACGATGGAGCTTGCCCATC
>CALKTZ010001263.1 GCA_937997355.1 uncultured Planctomycetales bacterium
CTGGGGTGAATCGGCCGAGCTGACCGTCCGAGGAGCCAACACCGAGGCCCCGACTCAATTGTGGTTCGATCATCCGGGACTGAAGGCCCAGCAGGTCAAAGGGCCGACGTTCCGCGTGACGTGCGGCCCCGACGTGCCCCTCGGGCAGCACGACGTGCGCGTCGTCGATCCTTACGGCGTCAGCAATCCTCGCGTCCTGGTGGTGGGGGATCGCCCCGAGGGGGTCGAGGTCGAGCCCAACAACCTCCCGGCCGACGCCAAGCCGATCATCATCAACACGACGCTTTACGGCGAAATCAGCGCGGCGACCGATGTCGATTGTTTCTCGTTCGACGGGAAGAAGGGGCAGCGGCTCTTCTTCGACCTTCAGGCGGAGCGGATCGACAGCCCGCTCGACGCGACCATCCGGCTCCTCGACAACTCCGGCAAGGAGATCGCCGAGAGTCGCGACGTCTTCGGCGCCGACCCATTGCTCGACGTGACGTTGCCGGCCGATGGGAAGTATATCCTCAAGATTCACGATTCGACCTACAGCGGATCTCCGCATCACGTCTATCGGCTGACCGCGCACGACGGCCCGGTCGTGGATGCGGTGCTCCCCCTGGCGATCAGGCCGGGGGAATCCTCGGCGTTCACCCTGATCGGCCGGGGGCTTGGTGGGACGTGCACCATCGACCCGAAATTGCAGATCGATGGGCAGGTGGTCGAGCGGCTCTCGATCCCGATCGCCGCGCCCAGGCCGGCCGGCACCGCGACGGGGCCGGGGATGTTCCTCGACCCGGCGAATCCCTCGCGTGAATTCCTCCCGGCCGTGGCGGTGGGGCGCCGAGGGATTGAGTCGTTGTACGCCCGGATCGATCCGTCCGGCACCGCCCCGGTCGCCTCGAACCTGTTCTTCCTGGCCGAATCGGCCGGGCCGATCTCGATCGAACAGGAGCCGAACGACTCCGCCGAACATCCGCAGGACGTCACCCTCCCCTGCGATATCTCGGCGATGTTCGGCACCCCGGGCGACTTCGATGTCTATCGCTTCAAGGCCAAGAAGGATGAAGTTTGGTCGATCGAGGCGATCGCCGAGCGATCGGGGTCCCTTGCCGATCCCTCGTTCGTCATTCAAAATATCGGCGCGAAAGGGGAGTTCCAGGACCTGGAGGCGGGGGACGATCTCCCGGATAGCGGGCTGGGACCTCGATTCAACACCCGCTCGCTCGATGCCGCCACGCGTTGGCGAGTGCCCGAGGATGGCACCTACCAGATCACGATCAACGATCTGTATGGCTCGCAACGAGGAGACCCCCGGCTGACCTATCGCCTGGTGATCGGCCCGGAGACCCCCGACTTTCGGCTGGTCCTGGTCCCCGACAAGCCCTTGCCGAACGAGACGATCGGCCTGAGGGCCGGGGGACGCGTGCTTGCCGCGGTGGTGGCGGTTCGGCTCGGGGGCTTTCGCGGACCGATCCGGGTCGAGCCCGGTTCGCTCCCCCCCGGGGTGACGTGCGATCCGGTCACGATCAAGGCGGGGGAGAAGATCGCCCCGATCGTCTTCAACGCCGCCGAGGATGCCAAAACAGCGATCGGTACCGTCCAACTGATCGGACGGAGCAAGTTCAAGTCGGACGATCCGAAGACCGATCAAGGCCCCGACCTCGTGCGATCGGCGATCGCCGGGGGGATGACCGGCCCCCCGGCCCCTCGCGCCGAAACGGTCGCCTCGGCTCGGGTGCATCGCGGCTTCGTGCTCGCCTTGCAGGGCGAACCCGCCCCGCTGACCCTGACCGCCAAGCTGGGGGTCGGCACCGCCGCACTGGGGAGCCGGGTCCCGATCGACATCGAGGTCGTCCGCCGCGCGGGCTTTGCCGAGGCGGTCGCCATCACGACCCCGGAGCTTCCCGCCAATGTTCCCCCCGCCAATGCCAGCATCCCCAAGGAGGCGAAGTCGACCACCCTCCGACTGTTGATCGCCAAGAACGTCTCGCCGGGGGTCTACACGATCATCCCCCGGGGCGGTGGCCCCTATCCGTTCAGCAAGGACCCGAACGCCAAGACGAAGCCGAACATCACCCTGGCCGAGCCGACCAACCCTGTCACCCTGACGGTGCTCGCCCCGCCGATCCGCCTGGCCCTCGACACCAAGGGGGGGAACCTCAAGCAAGGGGGGCAGCTCGAAATCGAAGTGACCGTGAACCGCCAGAACGGTTATGCCGGGCCGGTCACCCTGGCCCTCGACGCCCCTGCCCCCTTGAAACTCTCATCGAGCCCGGTGACGCTCGCCCCTAAGGACAGCAAGGTCAAGCTCGTGCTCAAGGCCGCCGCCGATAGCCCCCCGGGCGCGGCGGCGGATCTCTACATCCACGCCAAGGCGGTCGACGTCAAGCAGGCCGGGGAGATCGACGAACCCCTCCCGATCACGATCGTCAAGTAAGGGAAACGGACCCCGCGATGCCACGAATCCAGACCTTCCGCCTTGTCCTCCTCGCGTCGATCCTGATTCCGCTCGGCCCTTCCCTCAAACCGGCGCGGGGGGCGAATCCCCCCAGGCCGATCGAGGCGAAGATCCCGGCTCGCGAGAACAAGGCGCCCGTCAGCTACGCCAAGGAGGTTGCCGACTTCCTGGAAGAGAAGTGCGTGGGCTGCCACGGGAGCGGGCTCGCCGAGAGCAAGCTGAACATGGAGGAAGTCTCCGGCATGCTCAAGGGGGGCAAGCGAGGGCCGGCGATCGTCCCCGGCAAGGCCGCCGAAAGCCTCCTGTTTCGGATGGCCTCGCATCAGGTCGAGCCGGTGATGCCCCCCAAGGATAAGCCCGCGAACAAGCCGCTCACCCCCGACGAACTGGGCCTGCTCAAACTCTGGATCGACGCCGGGGCCAGGGATGATTCCTCCGAAAACGGCGAGGAGAAAGCCGCCAGGCCCGTCGTGCTCGGCGCCCTGCCTCCCGGCGTCCACCCGATCAACGCCGTCGATCTCACGGCCGACGGCAAACGGATTGCGATCGGCCGCGCCAATGTCGTGCAGGTATTCGATGTCGAGACGGGCCGCGAGTTGATCACGCTGGGCGGGCACAAGGATCTGATCCAGTCGGTCCGATTCAGCCGAGACGGCTCCCTCCTGGCGGCCGGGGGCGACCGACGCCTGGTCTCGATCCTGAACAC
>CALKTZ010001264.1 GCA_937997355.1 uncultured Planctomycetales bacterium
CGTCTCGCGGAAGATGAGCCTCGACAGCCAGACTCCCGGCGACGCGATCATCTTCGCCCAGCTCCGGGAATTGAACGAGTCGTATGCCGCGCTGACCAATCTGGCGTTCGTCGAGGGGATTCACCCGCTCGACGCCTATCAGGAGCTCTGCCGGCTCGTCGGCCAGCTCTCAATCTTCAGCCTGACGCGCCGGCCCCCTCCCCTGCCCCGCTACAATCACGACGACCTCGCGGGCTGCTTCTCCCAGGTCAAGAATTACCTCGACGACCTCCTCGACATCGTCCCGGAGCCCGACTACCAGGAGCGCCCCTTCGTCGGCCACGGCCTGCGGATGCAGGTCGCCATCGAACGCGCCTGGCTCGAACAATCGGCACAAATGTATATCGGCGTCAACAGCCCGCTCGAACCCGATGCCTGCGCCAAGCTCATGATGCAGGATCTCGACATGAAGGTGGGGAGCTCCGACCGCGTCGAGATGATCTACAAGATGGGGGACGTGGGACTCAGATTTTCCCACCTGCCGGGATCGATGGTGCCGCAGGCCCTCCCCAGGCCGCAGGGGCTCACCTACTTCCAGATCAATAGCGAACTCCAGCTCAACGAATGGGAGCAAGTGAAGAAATCGCTCAGCCTGGCCATCCGATTCAATGAAAAGTTGATCGTCGGCAACATCGATCGACAGGAAGTCGTCAACCTTCGCCTGGACTCCGAGCTGCCGTTCCGTTTCACGCTCTTCGTCCTGCCGCAAGGCGCGTCGAAGTCCGCTGGGCGAAATTGATCCGTAGAGAATCTAGACGCATGCTCCGAGAGCCTTGCCGCGAGGCGACCCGGCCCTTTGGGTAAAGTACAACGGACCGAAGGTCGGCAAAACCTGGCCCTTGACCCAGAATTGGTCCCGATTCATCGATGACTCCACAGTTCAGCAACCTCGTCTATCCGGTGATCACATACGCCCTTGATCTCAAGGACCGTCTGTCCAATGGGGAGACCCCCGATTTCGAGACCGAACAGCGCGAGTTATTGAACCGGCTGACGAGCGAGGCCGAAGGACGCCGGCAGACCGACTTCAGCGGCGACGGCCGCGAGTACCTGGGGGTCCGCTATGCCCTGGCATGCTGGATGGATGAGCTTTTCATCGTCCATTCCCCATGGAGCGACCGCTGGAACGATCGCAAGCTCGAAGTGACCCTCTACGGTTCCAATGACCGTGCCTGGAAATTCTGGGACCAGGCCGACCTGGTGCTGCGACGGCCGACCGCCCCCAAGGTTTCTCAGCCTCCGGGGCCCGACGCCATCGAGGCCTTTTTCCTCTGCGTGGTGCTCGGCTTCCGGGGCAAATACATCGATTCCCCCGGCAAGGTCCGCGAATATGTGGACGACATGCGGGCGCAGGCGAGCAAGAATTCGGCGTGGCAGAGCCCACGCGAGGTCGGAGTCGAAACGAACGTCGAGCCGCTCACGGGACGCGATTCGTTGCGACGGTCGTTCCTCGTCTACGGCGCCACATCCCTGGTCGTCACGTTCATCTTTTTCGTCATCCTCCAAGTGACCGTCCTGTCAAAATAAGATGTTGAAACTCCTCGCCCTTCCCTGGCATTTCATCAAGTATTTGACGGCCCTGGCGTTCCCGATGTTCGCCGGCCCCGCCACGGCGGCCGCCGAGGCATCCAACCCCGCGGGGCGCTGGTCGGCCCGGCTCTGCCTGGTGGGCTTCTTCCTGGCGCTGCTGGGGATGCTCAACCAGTGGGAAGTCCTCAACCTCTCCCAGGTGATCCAGGCGGGCTCGGTGATCAGCCGGTTGTGGCTCCCCCTGTTCGCGTTCTGCGTGTACGCGATGACCTGGCTGGGCTGGCTCCTCTGGAAAGTGCTGGGCGTGGAGATCGAGGCACCGACCTCGGACTACCCCGACATCGACGACGCCTGGTCGAAGGCCGTCGAGGCGCTCAACCGCGCCGACATCCACCTCGACGAAACCCCCCTGTTCCTGGTCCTCGGCTGGTCCGGAAGCTCGGAGGAGGCGTTGTTCCGCTCGGCGGGGTTCAAGGCGTTGGTCAAGCAGGTTCCCGCCTCCCCCGATGAGCCGCTCCACGTCACCGCGGGGCGTGATGCGATCTGGGTCACCTGCCCGGGGACCTCGCTCCTCGGCCAGGTCAGCCTCGACGGAGGCGGAATCGGCGGGGGAGAGGTCGCCGACCCCGACGGCATGATGACGATGTCCGGCGGCTCCGACGATCCGTTCAAGACGATGGGAGTGGGTGGGGGCGGGGAAACGCTCCGGATCGAGGATTTCATGGCCCAGATGAAGAAACAGGGGGTCCTCGACCAGAAGCCGAAACCCAGGCGACGAACCGGTATCGAGCTCGAGCCGTCGCGGTCCCGGCTCCGCTACCTCTGCCACCTCATCGCCCGCGATCGCAAGGGGTTCTGCCCGATCAACGGCGTCCTCCTCACGCTCCCCATCACGGCCGTCGACTCGCCGGGAGAGGTCGAGGATATCGTCACCGCCTGCCGGAACGACCTCTCGGTCGCGTTCGATGCCTACAAGCTGCGATGCTCGATCCTGGTCCTGGTGAGCGGCATCGAGAAGCTCGCCGGGTTTCCGGAGCTGGTCGAAAGGCTCCCGATGGGACAAACCGGCAAGCGCATGGGGCAGCGGTTCCCCCTCAAGCCCGACCTGAAGTCCGCCGAGGTCCCCGATCGCATCGAGAGTTCCGTCGAGTGGATCGGCGACAATCTGTTCCCGTCCATGGTCCGCTCGATGTTCCAGGTGGAAGCCCTCGGCAGCGAGGACGTCGAGGACACGATGCAAACCAACGCGAGCCTCTTCCGATTCATGATGGAGATCCGGAATCGTCAGGCGAGGCTCGGCGAATTGATCAAGGACTGCATCCCCCCCGCCCCGGACGAGCCCCTCTACTTCGGCGGC
>CALKTZ010001265.1 GCA_937997355.1 uncultured Planctomycetales bacterium
CGCAGCACCTTCGTCAACCGGGCGCTCTGCACCCGCCACTCCTGACGCGCCAGCACCGCCTGCTGTTCGAGGTCGGCCAGCATGTTCCGCGCCCGGTCCACCTCGTACACCGGGACCAGGTCCCGGCTGATGGACTCGATCTGCGCGACGAGCTTGCGTGCGCGATCGACGGTGTAGAGGGTCCCGGCGTAGGTCCCTCGATAGTGATGGACCTGGAAGTAAGTATCCGCCGTTTGAAAGAGAGCATCGTTCTTGGCGGTCTGGATGTCCCAATGGCGTGCGCTGAGGATCTGTCGGGCGGCGAGGGGCTGATAGATCGCGTCGGTCGTCGAAATGATCCCCAGGTCGTTCCCCCAGAGTCCGGCCCCGGCGTAGAAGAAGTTGACGCTGGGCGCGGTCATGATCCCCTTGTTGAAGTCGGGGCCGCCGCCGTCGTGGCGGATGTAGTTAAAACCGATATTGAGGTCGGGGACCCAGAGGACCTTGGCCTTGAGCAGCTCCGCCTCCGCCACCCACACCCGGGCCTGCGCCGCCGCCACGACCAGCGGCCGCGCGTCCGAGAGCCGCAAGGCCGTCGCCAGGGTGATCGGGAACCGCACATCCTTCGGACCGAACGGCGCCCCATTCACCTTCGGATGCTCGTAGAGCGCGGAATTGCGGGGGGCCGTGGGATCGTTCGGGGTGTCGAACGGGGCGGGCAGTCCGGCCGACGCCGGGAGCCGAGTCTGCCCGCTGTTCTTCACGAACTGATGGATTTCCGGGGAGACCGTCGAGACCAGGGGGGCCGGAGCCGGATCTCCCCCCTCACGCTTCGCCAGGCGGTCGGCCGGGGAGGTCGGCGGCGGGAGTGCAGGCGCCGGCAGTCGATCTCGGCCGTTCTGCTTGACGAACCGCTCGATCTCCGGGGAGACCGTGGAGGTCAAGGGGGGATCGGCCGGGGCGGCGGATGAAGGAGCCGACGACGGCCCTGGATTCGGCGGGGCCGCGCAGGCCACGGGCTCGCCCCGGCGCATGAGCAGCACCAAGGCGAGAAACAATGGCCAACCTGTGCGTTCCCTCGACACCGAGTTCGCTCCCTTCGAGATCCGGCGATCAGCGAGTGGCCGGCGGCGGGCCTTCGCCCACGGGCGGCAGATACGAAGGCCGGGATGTGTCCACCGGCGACACCTCGCCGGGAGGATGAACCAGCGCCACTTCGCCCGCCGGATAGCCCAGCGCGCGGAAAAGCTCGAACTGAGAGCGGTTGTAGTCGGATACCGTGACGAAATACTCGTCGAAGGCCCGCTGGAGCAACTGGAGGGCGTAGACAGCCTCCTGCGGCCGGCCGACCAGCACCAGCACGTCGCCGAACCGGCTGGTTTGCTCCAGCCCCTCGACGGCACCGTTGAGCGTGATGATTCCGGTGCGCAATGCGCGATCGGCCTGGACGACGCGCACCGCCGCCGACTGGAGCCGCGCATGGGCCTGGGTGATCTCCTCCGCCACCATGTCCTGGGTGCCGAACCAGTCGATGATGGACAGGGACTCCATCCCTCGCTGCCGCTTGATCGCCGCCAGGTTCCCAATCCCGACGTTGCTCAATCGCCAGATGGGCTGGAGGCTGACGTCGACCCGGCCTCGCCACTGGTTCAGGCTGCTGTTGGGTCCGATGCCGAAGATCCCGGCCTGGAGCATCTCGAACGGCGACTGGAACCCGTTGATCGCGAACGCCGGGATGAACGGCCTCGCCTTCTCCTGACGGATTTCCACCTCGGCCGCGGCGACCTGCCCCTTCTTCGAGGCAAGCTCCGGACGATTGGTCAGCGCGACCGCCATCAGGTCGTCCAGTTCGCGGCCGGGATCGATCAGCGTGACCTGCGCGTGGTCGTGCTCCAGCGGCTCGACGACGG
>CALKTZ010001266.1 GCA_937997355.1 uncultured Planctomycetales bacterium
ACCGATTTCGCCGGGTATTCCCACCATTTTGGCGAAGTCGCCGCTCGCGGTGAATTCGATCGATCTCCCGAAAGAAAGTTCCTATCCCGAACTCGCGCCAGTTTTGATCGCGGAAGAACGCTCGAAGCTTTTGAAATCGCTCCAAGAGGCGCAATTGCCGTCCGCTCAAAGTTCCTCGAAAATCCGAGACGCGACCGACAAACGATCATCTCGCCTTGCCGAATTACGCTACTCCGCTCGGCTCGCCGCGCTGAACTCATTCGAAGCCAGGCTCGCGGCCGACCGGGCCGCGTTTGGGGATATCTCGGGTTCGGTCAAACAACCCGATGTCCTGGCAAGGGACGCAGCTTCCGCGGAGCGCCTGGCGCGTTATCTCGCCGCGGAAGAAGAACAACTCAAGGCCGAGATCGAAAGGGACCGGGCGAAAACCAACAGCGACCGCGATCCCAAGAACCAGGCCGTTCAAAAAGCCCTCGACACGGCCGAACAAACCCTGGCGAAAGCGCGCGTCGCCATGGCGGAAACCAAGAAGGGCCTGGACGACCACTCTTCAAAATACACAAGGATTGGCGAGATCTACCCTCGAAGGAGTAGCGGTCGACGACTGGCCCTGGCCCGTTGGATCGCGTCTCGGGACAATCCGCTCACGGCTCGCGTCGTGGTGAACCACATCTGGATGCGGCATTTCGGTTCTCCCCTGGTCTCCACGATCGCCAATTTCGGGAATTCCGGTAAGCCGCCCAGCCATCCCGAGCTACTCGACTGGCTGGCCGTGGAGTTCATGGAGCGAGGCTGGAGCATGCGAGAGCTTCACCGACTCCTCGTCACTTCCGGAACCTACCGCATGCAATCGGATCCAAAAGGTCCGAATGATCCTAACCTGAAAATCGATCGCGATAACGTCGCCCTCTGGCGCATGAACTCCCGGCGCATGGAGGCCGAGGTTGTGCGTGATAGCCTCTTGCGCCTGGCCGGACACCTCGACCATTCCCTGGGAGGAAAGGACCTCGACCCGCCTCTTGCCGATTCGGTTCCCCGCCGGAGTGTTTTCTTCCGCCACACTCCGGATGACCGCCCCGATCTGCTGGTTTCGTTCGATGCCGCCAATCCGCTCGAATGCTTTCGGCGAGAAGAAAGCATCCTGCCCCAGCAGGCATTGGCCATGGCGAACGGCTCCCTCACCAGAGCGATGGCAAAGCTCGTTGCAAAGGAACTGGAAGGATCGGCCTCGAACGGCCAAGGCATCTCCGATGACCAAAAAGCCGATGAGTTCGTCATCGCTGCCTTCGGCCAGATTCTCAATCGTCCCCCATCGGAGCTTGAACGAGCACGAAGTCGGAAATTTCTCAAAGATCAGACGGCTTTGCTCTCAAAGCTCAATCATTCGAGTGAATCCTCGATTGACGGCCAGGGAACCAGGCCCGGCTTGAGCAACGCGGAAATGCGAGCCCGCGAAGATTTCATTCACGTGCTTTTCAATCACAACGACTTCGTGACCGTTCGTTGAGAGGACCGGTGCATGAACGTCCCACGCAGACAGCCGAGAGTCGAGCAACCGACGATGACTCGACGAGGATTCCTCGCCGACTCCGGCATGGGCTTCACCGGCCTTGCACTTGGCGCCATGCTGGCCCGCGATGGCGTCGTCAAGGCGGCAGAATCGGAAAGCTCCGGGTGGAGTCCTCCCGATGGGAAACCTCATTTCGCGCCCAGGGCGAAACGAGTGATCTGGCTCTTCATGCTCGGCGGCACGAGTCACCTCGAGAGTTTCGACCCCAAACCGGCACTCAATCGTTATGCGGACAAGTCGATCGCGGAAACTCCCTACAAAGATGCACTCGACAATCCGAATGTCCGCAAGAATGTTCGAGAATTCGTCGCCGATCGGCGAATTTTCCAGAAAATCCTCCCGCTTCAGGTCGGCTATCGGAAGCGAGGGCAGAGCGGAATCGAGGTGAGCGACTGGTTCCCGCATGTCGGGAACTGCATCGACGACATCGCCGTGATCCGATCCGCCTGGGTGACCGACAACGACCACGCGGCGCAATATCAGGTCCACACGGGACGACATATTTTCGACGGCTCCCATCCGCCGATCGGTTCGTGGGTCCACTATGGCCTGGGCGCGCTCAATGACGATCTTCCTTCATTCGTCGCCATCGGTGATCCGCCCGGCGTGTGTTGCGGCGGCCTGGGCGTTCAAAACGGGAGCTATTTGGGTCCTTCTCATTCTGCAGTGCAACTCGGTGCCAATCCCAAGATCCCCCTGCCGTATTCCCAGCCCGGTCCGGGAATTTCGAGTTCCGAGCAGGAGGCGGAATTCCAGTTGCTGGCCGATCTGAATGGGCTTTCGGCGGTCAAGCATCCGACCGACGAGGTCCTGAAGGCACGCATCAAATCCTATGAATTGGCGTTCCGAATGCAGCATTCGGTCCCGGAAGTCTTCGATGTTGAAAAGGAGCCGGGCACGACTCGGCAACTCTACGGCCTCGACAACGAGGTTACGCGCGACTTCGGACGCCATTGCCTGCTGGCTCGTCGATTGACGGAACGCGGTGTTC
>CALKTZ010001267.1 GCA_937997355.1 uncultured Planctomycetales bacterium
CCTGCCGATGAGCCGCGAACTCTGGCAGAGCTTCGTCGCCCACGAGCTTGCCCATCTGGCGCATGGCGACGCCACCCGCACGGCCCGCTCGGCCCGATTCGTCGAAGGGCTCGAAATGGCCCTGGATTGTCGAGGCGACCAGGCGCGCGGCCCGCTCGGAACCTGGGCGGCCTTCTGCCATCGGCGCGGCACCCGGCTCATCGAGCCGGTCGCGCGGGGGCAGGAGTCGCGTGCCGACCGCTTCTCGGCGGCCATTGCCGGTGGGGGGGCGGCCTGCTCGGCGTTAGTCAAGGTCGCGATGGTCCAACCTCTCTTCAAGGAAGTGCTGGAGCGATACGACCCGACCGCCCCGGAAATTCCCAATCTCTACGCCTTTTTTCGGACCTTCTGGTATCGGCTCCCGTCCGAAGTTCATTCCGAAATGCGTCTCCGGATCTTGACCGAGCGTCGGCAAAACGATGATCCGGCGCACCCTCCCCTGCCCGATCGCCTGGCCCTCCTCCAGACCTATCCCGATAACCCGTCGGTCAACGGTGATGCCCTCCCCGCGACATCGTTCCTGGGGGACCTGGAGGTCATCGAGCAGATGCTGCACAACCGACTGTTCGGCCTGCCCGCCGTCGAGCCCAGCATCTACCATCGCAACGGCACCTGATCACAGCTCGTGAACAGCGCCTTCGGTTCGGGTTCGATTGAACCCATGCCGAAGCTACTTTTGAGGTTCGGGTTTCAGGTAGCGGTTGAAGAATGCGACCGTCTCGGCCTTGGTGTGATCGAGTTCCGGCCCTTTCCAGCCGTGCCCCGCGCCGATGAGGAGTTCCACGCGCCCCGGGACCCCGGCCTGGCTCATCGCCTCCGAGAGCTTGACCGCCTGCGAGAAGGGGACGAGCTTGTCCTTGGTCCCCTGGAAGGTCAGCACCGGCACATCATCGGCGGAGACGAAATTGAGGGGTGATGCCTGAGCGGCGAGTTCCGGTTTCTCCCTGGGCAAGCCTCCGAGGAGATCCTTGATCATCACGTTGACGACCTTCGGAAAATCGTCGGCCCGCAGCTCGGAAGGTCCGAAATAGTTCACCACGGCCTGAACCCGGGAATTGGGCTCGCCCGGCTTCACATCTCCTTCGAGGCCATCCTTTTCGCCGGTGAGCCCGAGCAAGAGCGAGAGGTGGCCTCCGGCCGAGAAGCCGACGGCCCCAATCCGTTCCGGATCGATGCGGAGCTTCGAGGCATTGGCCTTGACCCAGCGGACCGCCGCCTTGACGTCGTAGATTTGCGCGGGGAACGGATGCTTGGGGGCCAGCCGATACTGGGGGGAGATCGTCACGAAACCCTGGGATGCGAGGTCGTTTCGAAACGTGCTGTTGTCATGCCTGGCCCCCATGAACCAACCGCCGCCGTGAATGACCAGCACCGCGGGGAACGGACCATCCCCCTCGGCGGGACGAACGATATCAAGCTTCAGCTCGGAATCACCGGCTTTCGCATAGACGATGTCAACTTCCTTCGCGATCTTGCTCGGGGCGTCGGCACCCCGGCAATGGGGGAACGTCCCCAGGAACAAGACGAGAACCGGAACGAGAAGCCTCGGGCGAAACGAAATCCGTGGTGCCGACGTTGTCATCGTGAGATTCACTCGAAATCAGAACCAGAGTTTCTTGTCCACGACATTGAGCAGGGATTCCCCCACGACGAACCGTCGGACGTTTTCGACGAGGGTGGCCAGGTGGCGTTTCGCGATCACCGGGGAGTATCCGGCGGTGTGCGGGGTGATGATGACGTTCGGGAAATCCCAAAGCGGATGATCGGCCGGGAGGGGCTCGACTTCGAAGACGTCGAGCGCGGCACCGGCGAGCTTTCCGCCTCGGAGCGCGTCCACCAGATCGTCAAGCACCACGATTGCCCCTCGACCGATGTTGATCAGGTAGCTTCCGGGCTTGAGTTCGCTGAGCGTCCGTGCGTCGAAAAGCCCCTGAGTTTCGGGCGTGTGGGGTGCCGCGATCACCAGGAAGTCGCTCCAGGCCAGCAGTTCGGGGAGCCGGTACAGCGAATCGACCCGTTCGACCCCGTCGAGCGGTGCTACCTTCTCCGGATAACGGTCCACCCCCCGCACCGTCATGCCGAATGCGAGGGCGCGTCGCGCGATTTCCAGACCGATCCCCCCCATGCCGACGATTCCGAGGGTCGCTTCCGGAAGGTAGATCGTGGCGCGATCCATCGCGTTGACGGTCCCCGGCCCCGCGGCGAAGCTCACCCGTTCCTCCTCGCCCCCCAGCGGCTCGTAGCGATGCTCGATTTGTCGGCGGACGTACGTGTGCAGGTTCCTCGCGAAACAAAGGACGTAACCCATGACCTGATCGGCGATGACGTCGCCGAAGAGTCCCCGGGTATTCGTCAACACGCACGAATTTGCTTCAAGCTCGGGGAACAGGTAATGTTCCAAACTTGCGGTGAAGGACTGGACCCACCGCAGTCGATCCGCGCGAGCCAGCATGGAGGGGGTGAGCTTGCCGAGGAAGGCATCCGCGCCGGGCATCGCGGCCTCGGCCTCGGCCGGATCGGAC
>CALKTZ010001268.1 GCA_937997355.1 uncultured Planctomycetales bacterium
CGGTCGCGTCGCTGGCGCCCACGACCTGCCCTCCTCGGATGCCGCCGCCGGCGATCGCGGCGCTCCAAACGTTGGGCCAGTGGTCCCGGCCTCCGGACGCGTTGATCTTGGGGGATCGGCCGAACTCGCCGGATGCCACGACCATGGTATTCTGGAGACGCCCCGATCGATCGAGATCGTCCAGCAAGGCCGAGAATGCCTGGTCGAACATCGGGAGAACTTCGTTGGCATAGTCGTCGAGGGTGCTGAACGGCCGGTTGCCGTGGCAATCCCAGGTGACGCGGTTGAAGACCGTGTCGTACATGTTGACCGTGACGACGCGGACGCCCGATTCGACGAGCCTTCGCGCGAGGAGGCAACTCTGCCCGAAGCGATGCCGTCCGTAGGCATCGCGAACCTCGGCCGGCTCGCCATTCAAATCGAACGGATTCCCGCGGAATTGGGTGCCGCGATGGCTCCGCTGGCTTTCCCGGGAGCTGTTCGAGAGGAACGCTCCGACCTGAGAGAAGCAATGGTCGGCATCGAATGAAGGGCAAGCAGGATCATGGAAGAGGGTGAACGGTTGATGGTTCGAGCCGAGCCATCCCGCCGTTTGTCCATGGGGGATCATCACTCCGGTGTTGCCAAGCGCACCGGGAAGGATGACGGACGCCGGCGCGTCGCCGCGTCTCCCTTGAATTTTGGAGACGAGGGAGCCGATGTGCGGGAATTCCCGATGCTCGGATGCAAGCCGGCCGGTCTGAAGGAGTTGGTGGCCCGTCTCGTGGATCGGCGCGGCATCATGGTGGACGGAACGGATCAACGCGAGCCGATCCATGCGTCGCGCCATGCGGGGGAGATGTTCGTTGATGCGCACCCCGGGGATCGCCGTGGCGATCGACCCGTGGGGTCCGCGAATTTCGGCGGGGGCATCGGGTTTCGGGTCCCAGGTTTCCAGCTGGCTGGGGCCTCCCACCATCAGGAGCAAGATGAGGGATCGATCCTGGCCGATGCCGTCGGCGGCGCGGAGTTCTCCGAGGCCGTTGAGGCTCAGGGTGCCGAGCCCAAGTGCCCCCATTCGGAGGATGTCCCGACGGGTCATGCTGGCACGAGTTACGGAAGAAATTTCTTTGTTTGAGCTCATGGCCGTCCGTCCCTATCCGCGCAAGTCGAAAAAACGGAACATCGAGTGTCATTGCGTACGCTGATGAAGGGCCTCGATTTCTCAGCCGGATTGCAGCGACATCGTTAGGGTAACCGATCCGGGATCGCCACCATAGATTCTTGAGTGGGTTTTTGGAGACAGAAGGGCTTCTCGATCAAATCAAAGGAGACCCAGGCATTCGCCGACGATGAGAAAAATGGGATTATCCCGCGGAATGAAGATCATTCGCCTGTTCGATACGAGACGATAATGGGAACGGGGCGAGATTAAAGATGCATCGAATTGCGAGTTTTTTCGTTCTCCGCTCGCCGGTTTCGACCGGAATGGAATGCGCTCGCCGTCGGCGGAAAATAAGACATTACTGCTTGAGAACCAAGAAGTTAAGAATTTGGATGATGGTTTGAATCGAGAAGGGAGCCGCTCGGCTCGGGAGGGAATCGGAGCGATGCTGGAATCCTGGCTCCGTCGCGGACTTGTTTGGAGCTTTGCGTTCATCCTCGGTTTATTTTCTGGAGCGAGGGCGGTCCACGCACAAGGTCCGACGGTCGAGATCGCCGAGCCGCGGATCGCCGCGCCGGCGATTGTGCCCGGCACGATTCAATCGCGATTGGGGGCACCGCCGGGGAGCGGCCCGGATGTGCTGGGGGTTCAGCCGGGGCGCGACGATTTGATCTTGGGGCGAATCGGGACGAGCGCGCCGCACGTCCCCGCGGCGATTACCGATCCGGGATCGCAATCCTCGATGAGAATGCGAGCCGGAAATCCGACGCCTCAGCCATTGCCTCCGCTTCGCGCGCCGCTCTATGGCACCCTCTCGCTCCCGAACCAGGCGAGCGACGACGGACCGGCGGGGGGCCTGACTCTCGATCAGGCGGTGGAACGCCTGGTTCATGAGAACCTCGATTTGAAATCGAAGGGATTCGAGATCCCCCAGGCCCGGGCGGATCTCCTCACCGCGAGCCTCCGGGCGAATCCGCTCTTCTATGCCGATAGCCAGCTCATCCCTTATGGATCGAATTCCGACAAGCGGCCGGGTGGGCCGACGCAATACGACGTGAATATCTCTCATCCGATCGACTACACGCACAAACGCAAGGCGCGGATGAAGATGGCCGGCGAGGCGATCCGGGTGATCGAGGCCCAGTATCAGAATGCCGTCAGGCTCGAAATCAACAATCTCTCAATGCTCTATATTGACGTGCTCGCCGCCCGGCAAACGCTTCGCTATGCCGTGGCGAGCGTGGCCGGATTGGAAGAGTTGCTGCGAGCGACCCAGCGACTCCGCGACATCGCCGAAGGGAGTGCGCCGGCCGTCCGACAGATTCGAAGCCAGGTCGAGTTTGCCCGGATCGGCGTCGAGGAGGCCGAGGCGAATGTCCTCAGGGCCAAACGCTCGCTGGCGACGGTCCTCAACTATTCGCCCGAGGAGGCCGAGCGCCTGGAAGTCAGCGGCGGGATCGAGGACCGCGCGCCGACTCCGCCGCCGACTCCCGAATTGATTCAGATGGCATTGAATAGCCGCCCCGACGTGGTCTCGTATCGGCTCGGGATTCAACTCGCCGAG
>CALKTZ010001269.1 GCA_937997355.1 uncultured Planctomycetales bacterium
GACAGCCATCGACCAGTCGACTCCTGGACGTGGTGGCACCCCCGGAACGGTTGAAGCGACCTGCCAGATCGTGACGACCGCGCCATCGAGGAATCGCCATTCCCGGGCCATTTCCGGATTGAAGAGGGCAATGACTTCCTCCAGGGGCTTGCCGAGTTGTCCCCTCCCGCGAGTGCCTCGTTTCCAGGCAGCCAATGCCGCGGCCGGATGGGGAGCTTTCGCCCCCTTGAAGAGCTGATTGACCCGTTCCGCCAGGATTTCCGGGCGGCTGAGCCGAAATTCGCCGAGCTTCCTCAAGGATGAATCGGGCTCGTCGGCACGCGCCGAGAATGCAGTCGTGCATGAAACAATGAGAACGCTCAGCCTGATCATGACAAGAACGGCCATTCGCATGCGGTTCACGGACATCCTCTCGGCGCGACTTCGTCAATCATCGTGAATTTGGACTTCCGATTTTGTGGGCTCCCCGCACGACGGGCAAGCCGAAACCCGGCCGATTTTCGGGTGTCCACCTCGAGAGCCTCATCACCGAAATGGCCGCTCGCGATACGCCGTCCGTGCCGTGTCACCGCGCCGAAACCCTTCATGAACCTTGAGATTACGGCGAGGGGATTGGTCAAACGAACAGTCATATCATCCGAGATGAATTGGTGAATCTCATCCTTGGCGTGAGGGATCGAGGCAAGACCGGGCGCGATGATCCAAGTAGCTCAAAAAAGCACGGAGATTTTATCTACGATATAGTTCGGACTTGATCCACGGGTTAAAATCCCAAAACTTCTGAGTTCTAGTATCTTCTGACCTCATTACGCGACTACATGAAGACTCGCTTGATGATCATCATCTAGGAATCGCAGTCGCTCAGGGAAGGGCCACTCGACATTCAATCGGCGAGCCGGTTCCGTCCTGTTCCCTTCTCTTTTTCGCTCGCGTATGGCGACTTCGGCCCGGCATTTGCCATGGTCCCTGGCCATGCCGGCGGTCTTTTCCTCTATTTGCGGAATCTTCCCGATCATTCATCCGGCGGCCTGCCCGTGAACTCGGTCAAGCGGGTATTGCCGCCCCGTCAGGAAGGAGTTCATCGCTCGATTTTGACGATGCAGTCTCGGACCGTGATGTTCTTCAATCGCCGCACCCACCCGGGAGTGGTCGGTCGGCGTTCCGGCAGGAATCGCGTTTGATTTTTCTCGTTTCCGCGAGTCGATCCGGGCTCGGCCTGCCTCGGCGGGCTCATTTCCGAACAATTCGCGTACCGATCCGGGAAATCTCGACGACATTTCCGCCGGAAATTATCAAAATTTGTAAGTTTTTATACGTTAGAATTTTTTTTTGGAGGTATTCATCGATGCGATACGACCGGGTGGCAACGCCCTCGAATGATTTTGGGAGTTTTCAAATTGACCACGCAACAAATTCCGAGCCGCGGCATCGTCGGGAAAGCATTACGATTCGGCCCTAAACTGATCACCAATCCCCGGGAAGCGAAGATCCGACTCGCCCAGAAACTGGGCTATGAACCCTGGCATGAAATCACCCCTCACACCCTGAACGAGACCCCCGTCAAGTCCGGCCTCCCGCTTGTCCATATCGGCGCGTTCACGAATACGAACGGCGGCGACACGCTCCTCTGCCCGGTCCTGCGCGACCTCTTCGGGACTTCGCTGGGCGATATCCAGTGGCGCGGGCTCCACGTCCACACCATGCTGACCTCCAACTGGGTCCAGCGGATCAATCGCAGCCGAGGGGTCGTCGTCGGCGGCGGCGGCCTGTTCCTCCGCGATACCTTCCCCAACCCCCGCAGCGGCTGGCAGTGGAATTGCAGCATCGAGAACCTGGAACAGATCAAGGTTCCGCTCTCGATCTTCGCCGTGGGCTACAATCGATTCCGCAACCAACCCGATTTCGACCCGATCTTCCGCGAACACCTCCTCGCGACCGTCGAGAAGGCCGCGTTCTTCGGGCTGAGGAATTCGGGGAGCATCCGCGCCATCCGGGGCATGCTGCCGGAACACCTCCACGACAAGGTGCGATTCCAGCCTTGCATGACCACGATCATGAACCGGGTCTATCCGAAGCTCTTCGAGATCCCCGAGGAGAATCCCCCCTTCATCGCGCTCAATTGCGCGTTCGATCGTTCGAAGCTCCGCTACGGCGATCAGATGCCGCAGATCCTCTCGGACCTCGCCGACGCGATGCTGAAGGTCAGCAAGCACATCCCCATCAAGTATTACGCCCACTCCCCGGACGATTACTTCTTCCTCCCCTACCTGGATATCCGGGGAATCCCGTACGAACGGGTCCAGCTCTTCGGAGTCGGGCCGCGGGAAGTCCTGGAGGCCTACGGCAAGCCGGCAATCTCGATCGGGATGCGCGGCCATGCCCAGATGATCCCCTTCGGCTGGGGACGGCCGATCATCTCGCTGATCTCCCACGACAAGCTCGGCTGGTTCCTGGAAGACATCAATGCCAGGGACTGGGGGGTCGATGTCAGCAACCCCGGGTTCACGGACCACCTCACCGACCTCACCTTCTCGATCCTCAACAACATCGAGGCCGTGAAGGCGCGCGTCCTGCATGCCCAGGATCAGCTCTGGAAAGTTACCGACGAGAATCTCGGCATCATCCGTCGGGCGGTCGTGCATTAACTCGATCGGTCGTTTGTCCGGTATCGAATTCATCCTGAAAAGCCGTAGGGATGGCACCGCCGG
>CALKTZ010001270.1 GCA_937997355.1 uncultured Planctomycetales bacterium
AGCCAGTCCCCGTTTTCGCTCCGGCTCTCCGATTCAGCACTTCATTCCGTTCCGAGCCGATTCCTCTTTCCGCTCCGGCTTTCCCGAGATCTGTCGGGTCAGCTCGTGATCCCCTTGGTCAGGTGCATGAAGGCGGTTTCGAGGTTGATCTCGTCTTCCTTGAAGAGAGTCAGCTCGAAACCCTGCTCGATGATCCGGTTGGCGAGGAAACCGTACTGGTTGATTCCCGGGTTGAGCTTGACGATCAGGACGCCGTTCTTGTCCTGGACCGATTCGACCTCGGGCTGATTTTCGAGCATGTTGGCGGCGTCGGTGAGGCGGTCGCTCACGCAGATATTCAGGAGGATATCGGTGCGAACCCGGCTCATCACCTCGTTCACCTCGCCGTTGACCAGCAGGGCTCCCTGCTCGATGATGCCGATCTTGTTGCAGATGTCGGCCAGCTCGGGGAGGATGTGGCTGGAGACCAGGATGGTCTTGCCCATGTTGCGAAGCTCCTTGAGCAAGCCCCGCATCTCGATCCGGGCGCGGGGGTCGAGCCCCGAGGCGGGCTCGTCGAGCAGGAGCACCTGGGGGTCGTGGAGCAGGGTGCGCGCCAGGCCCAGCCGCTGGGTCATCCCGCGCGAGAGGCTGGTCACCAGGGCGTCTCGCTTGTAGGTCAGGTCGACCAGCTCCAGGACCTCCTCGCAGATCTTCTTCCGGGCCGCTCCCTGGATTCGATAGGCCGCCGCGAAGAATTCCAGATATTCGACCACCTTCATGTCGTCGTAGACGCCGAAGAAGTCGGGCATGTAGCCGATCATCCGGCGAATATCCTTGGCGCCGGTGTAGATCGAATAGCCGCAGACGGTCGCCTCCCCCCAGGAAGGATTGAGGAGGGTGGCCAAAATCCGCATCGTCGTGGTCTTGCCCGCGCCGTTGGGGCCGATGAAGCCGTACACGTCCCCCTTGTTCAAGGTGAGATTGAGCCGGTTGAGGGCGTACATCTCGCCATACATCTTGGTCAGTTCGTGCGTCTCGATCATGGGAGGGGCTGCCTCGGTGGAATTGGGCGAATGAACGTCGTCGGGATTTCGCGATCCGCATTCCGATGTTTCGGCCGGCTCGGGCTCAGGCCGGGGGCTTCGTCATTTTGAGCGGGAGGATGACCCGGATGAGGGTCGTCTGATTAATCTTGGGAATTCCGGGGGTATTGCCGAGCGTGAGGCTCGTCCCGGGTCGCTGGATCCTGGCCACCAGCATCGGGCGATCGAGCGCGAGCTGGCCGCTCAGGTCGAGGTAGCTCAGCGGGTTATTGGCGACCGATCGTTCGCTCGACAGGAACGATTGGCTCTCATGGAACAGAATCCCCAGGAGCAAATCGGCCCGATTGAGCTTCTCGGGATTCACGTAATTCGAGTCTTGGAGCATTTTCCCCAGCTTATCCTTGAGGAGTCCGGAGAGGTTGCGGTCCCCCTGCAGCTCGACCCGGACGGTTGCCCCCGGGGCGACTTCGCCGAGGATGTAAACCTGCTTCCCGAATGCGAGGAGGGCGTCCTGGAGCGGCACGGCCTGCCGGTTGGTGATCAAGCCGGCGACTCGGTCGGTCCCGACGGTTTCCAATTCGCTCTCGACGATCGGGGCCGCCGCCGGGGCGAACCAGCGCGAGGTGATCGACCGCGAGCTCCAGATCGGCACCCGGACACCCTCCAGGTATTCCACGGAGCCCTCGGGGCCGTACGCATATCCCCTCGATCCGAAGCTCAGCGGGCGAGAGCCCCCCATGCCGCCGAATCGGACGTCCGGCACACTGTACCAGCTCGTGAGCACCTCGGTCTGGGGGGGGAGCTTGGGCCGCGTCTCCCCCGAGGCCGCATCGGCGATCGGCGGGGCGTCGCGATCGAGCGGGACGGGAATCGCCCCGAGCGTGTAGTCGCGATTCTGGGGGCTGAACAGGTTCAGGAACGTGCTCCCCCGCGCCAGGCCGCTCACCTGGTCGACATCCACGACGTCCACCTTGTTGATCAGGAGATCATTCCCCTTGAATATGTAGGCCGCGACGTAGGCCGCCAGGCTGACCGACAGGACGATCGCCGGGAAGGTGATCCAGGTCAGCTCCATCCGGCCGAAGACTTTTCGGAGCAGGATGTAGTCCCCCGGCCCGATCATCAGG
>CALKTZ010001271.1 GCA_937997355.1 uncultured Planctomycetales bacterium
GCTGGTCCGCGACCTGGCCGAGCACCTGGCCAGAACCGGCCAGGTGGGGACACCTCGCGAGGCATTCGCGCGATTTTTGGGGGATCACGGCCCGGCCGTCGAGCCGAAGCTTCGCATCCCCTGGGACGAGGGAATCGCCCTGATCCGGGGGGCGGGTGGCGTGGCGTCGCTGGCGCATCCGCCGTTCTACCTCCGCCTGGAGATGCTCCAGCAGCTCGTCGACGCCGGTCTGCAAGGGATCGAGGTCCAGGGACCGGGGATCTCGCGGTCGCTCGAACGCCGATGGCGTGCCTGGGGGGAACAGCTCAGCCTGGTCCCGACCGCCGGCACCGACTTCCACGCCCCCGATCGTCCCGGGCGCGGAAGCTGGGTCGGCGCGATCACCACCCCGCCGGAGATCCTGGAGCGTCTCCGGGGCCTGTCCCGGCCTGTGGTACCATACGATTCTTTGGGCCACATCGCCGGGCATTCGGAAACGGACTGAATCGCCGCGAGAGGACGCAAAGTTCACAGACGAAGAGGATATCTTTCTTTGAGATTTTTGCGATTTTCGCGGCGGGTTCCCCGATCGGCATCCCCCAGAGACCTGGAACGACTCCGGTCCGGGGCCTGTCCCGGCCCGCGATTCCATCCGGTAATTCTCAAGAAGAACTCCTGATTCGATCGGAAAAGGATCGTATGTCGACTCAAGAGATTATGAAGCTATGTGACACAGTGCGCCAAACCGGATTTGAGCTTCATCGATACTTGGGGAATGGTTTCCTGGAGAAAGTTTACGAGAATGGGTTGGCCCATCGGTTGCGGAGCCAAGGGTTGCACGTCGAATCTCAACGGCCCTTGAAAGTCTTCGACGAGGATGGCACGACGTTAGGTGAATACTTCGCCGACCTCCTCGTCGAGAACCAAATCGTCATCGAAGTAAAAGCATGTCGGTGCCTGGCTGACGAACACATCGCTCAACTATTGGGATATCTCCGAGCGTCGAGGATCGAGCATGGCCTATTGATTAATTTCGGCTCCGCCAAATACCAGGTCCGCAAATTCATTTGGACCATCGCCGGGCATTCGGAAACGGACTGAATCGCCGCGAGAGGACGCAAAGTTCACAGACGAAGAGGATATCTTTCTCTGAGATTTTTGCGATTTTCGCGGCGGGTTCCCCGATCGGCATCCCCCAGAGACCTGGAACGGCTCCGGGGCCTTTCGCAACCCGCGATCACGAACGATCGATGAGGTCGGGGACGACCATGATCCCCTCCTCGGGGATGCCGACATCCCGCGTCCGCCCTTCCCGCCAGAGCTGGGCGGTCAGGGCGCAGACGACGGCGTCGAGCTGATGTTCCGAAGCCTTCGGATGCTTCAGGCCCGGCACCAATTTCTTCAGCGATCGATGAATCTTGCGGCGGCCCTCCCGCGTCTTCTTCCCTTGCCAGGGGAGCCCGAGGAGGCGGAGGGTGGCGAACGGATAGACTTCCAGCGGCTCGTGCCCCTGGGCGCGGAGGGCGATCGCGATCCGCTCGCCCCGGCGGGCCAGGACCTTGATCAGCGCGGTCGCGAGCGTCGGCACCCCCATCCGACCGAGGTCGCGTTCGAGCTGTCGGCTGCGTGTGCCGGGGTCGACCCGGCAGGGGCAATCGTCGTCCAGGCAGCAGCGGCCCATCGGCCGGGTCAGCGGCGCATTGACGGCGACGGTCCCCCAACGCCCGGCCATCCGGGCCAATTCCAGAATTTCCTCGTCGGTCCCGGCCGAGGTCAGAACCTCCAGGTGCCCTTTGCGCAGGATCGCCACCCCCGTCTCGCGATGCTCGACCCCCGCCAAGTCGATGCCGACGCACACGCCCGGGACTCTCGGCCTCCGCTTCCGACGTCTCCCACCTGTCACCCCGTCCCCTCCTCGCGGGTCTCGATCGCTCCCATCAATTGGAGGAATTCTAGGGGGCGATGGAAGGGGACGTCCTC
>CALKTZ010001272.1 GCA_937997355.1 uncultured Planctomycetales bacterium
TCGATTCGTGCAGGTCTACCACGGCGACGGCTGGAAAAGTTTGTGGGATGCCCACGCCGACCTGCGCCCCAATCACCAAAAACTCTCCGCGCAGGTTGATCAGCCCATCGCCGCACTCCTGACCGATCTCAAGCAACGCGGCCTCCTCGATGAAACGCTGGTTGTCTGGATGACCGAATTCGGCCGGACGCCCGGCCTGGAGATGAACCCCGGTACCGAAATCTCGCGGAATGGCCGAGATCATCACCCTTATGGTTTCTCGGTCTGGATGGCCGGCGGCGGTGTGAAGGGGGGCATCGTCCACGGCGCGACCGACGAGCTTGGGTTTCACGCCGTCGAGAACCGCCACTACATCACGGACATTCACGCAACCATTTTGCATCAGCTCGGACTCGATCCGAGACGCCTCGAAGTCCCGGGCCGAAAACGGTTAGAAATCGATTTCGGCACGCCGATTCGTGAGATTCTCGCCTGAACCGATTGGAGTCGAATTCGCATGGACAGCCTTCGATCCTTAGTCGTAGGTTTACTGTTCCTGGAGTTCGTTCTCGCAACACCCTCCAGGATCGTTGCGGCCCCCGCGCCGGATGAGACCTTCTTCGAAGTCAAAATTCGGCCGATCCTCGCGGGTACGTGCTTCAACTGCCACGGCGGCAAGAAAACGAGCGCCGGCCTCCGCGTCGATTCGAGAGAGTCGCTCCTCAAAGGGGGAGATAACGGCGAGGCCATCGTACCGGGCAATCCGGATTCCAGCTTGTTGATCCAGGCAATCCGGCACAACCATGAATCGATCAAGATGCCTCCGGACAAACGATTGCCGGACGCCGTCGTGGCCGATTTCAGTCGATGGGTCAAGGAAGGAGCCACCTGGCCGGTCTCTCCATCGAAAACTACGGACAAGAATACGTTCGCGTCCGCTCCGCACTGGGCATTCGAGCCGCTCAAGATCACTCCCCCGCCCGAGGATGACACCGGATGGTCCGATCATCCGATCGATCGATTCGTCTCATCGAGGCGTCGCCAGGCGGGTCTTTCCCCCGTGCCCCAGGCCGACAAACGGACCTTGATCCGACGCGTCACATTCGACCTGATCGGGCTCCCTCCGACCCCCGCGGAGATTCACGATTTCCTCGCGGATGAAACTTCCGATGCCTTCTCGCGAGTCGTCGAACGACTATTGGCATCGCCTCACTATGGGGAGCGATGGGGGCGCCACTGGATGGATCTCATTCGCTATGCGGACACGGCCGGAGACAATGCGGATTATCCCGTCCCCGAGTTGGTGCGATATCGAAACTACATCATCGATTCGTTCAATCGAGACAAGACTTACGACCAATTTCTGCGTGAGCAACTCGCCGGCGACCTGCTCAATCGGCACGATGAGTCTCCCGAAAAATATGCCGAAAATATTGTCGCAACCGGCTATCTGGCCCTCTCGCGTCGCTACGGGACCGCTCCCTTCGAACTCTGGCATCTCACGCTCGAAGATACGATCGACACGACGGGCCGGGCCTTCCTGGGCCTGACGATGCGTTGCGCCCGTTGCCACGACCATAAATTCGATCCGATTTCGCAGAAGGAGTACTACGCGCTCTACGGGATCTTCGCCAGCACGGCGTTTCCATTTGCCGGGGCCGAGGAGTTGGTTTCGAAGAAGTTACCGCGATCGGGCTTCGTGCCGACCATTCCTCCGGACCGGGCGAATCCGGAGCTCAAGAAGTACGCCGATCGCATCGAATCCCTGGGCCGCGAGGTCCAGAGACTGGAGGCCAAGCTCGGTCAACCGGGGAAAGATCCGGCTCAATCGAATGAGTGGACGAAGCAACTGAAGCAGCAGCAGACCGAGCTGGAACGACTCAAACGGCCAGGGCTTCCGCGGAGCGTCCCAGGCGCCTATGCCGTCACCGAAGGGAAGCCCGTGGATGTCCCCGTACAGCGATCGGGAGATCCCGCGACCCCCGGCGGCGTCGTGCCTCGACAGGTACCGTCGCTCGCCTGCTTGCCCGGCCAAAATCCACCCCAGATTCCCGCAGGTTCGAGCGGCCGATTGGAATTAGCACGATGGTTGACACGCCCCGATCATCCCCTCACACCGAGGGTGATGGTTAATCGGATCTGGCAGGGGCATTTCGGGCGTGGAATCCTCGCGAGCTCGTCGAATTTCGGGCTCCGCGGAGTCGAGCCAACACATCCGGAATTGCTCGACTGGCTCACGAACCGATTCATCGCGAAGGGATGGTCCGTGAAGGAGATGCATCGGACAATCCTCAATTCAAAAACCTATCAACTCGCGAGTCAATTCGACTCCGCGAATGCTCAAAAGGATCCGGCCAACCATCTCTTCTGGAAATATGAGCGAAAAAGGCTCGATGCCGAATCCATCCGCGACGCCATGCTGATGGTGGCGAACCAACTCC
>CALKTZ010001273.1 GCA_937997355.1 uncultured Planctomycetales bacterium
ACAGCAACGATCGGGAGACCTGCGGTCGGGCGTTTCGGCGGGGTCGGCGTCTGCCGAATGATTTATTACCCAGGGGGTTCAAAGGTCCCATATTCGCGCCGCTTCTGAAATTGTCGTTCCCAGGGTCCAACAAAAATTGGAGAATGCTCGTATTCCATGGAAGGAGCCGATGCCTTGCGCTGTCGGCCACGGCGAAATCGGAGATCCGCCGAACTGCACCTACCTCCAATGGAACCGCGATCGGACGACCTGTCATCGCGGACATGCCGAGAACCCACCGCACCGTACGCATTGCCGTAAGACGAGTCCCCCTGCCCGCTTACTTCCCTCTTCCCGCGAGTGGACTCGTTGTTGGACAAATGTTAAACTTTGGCCGAGCCTCGGGAACCTTGAAGTTCTGGAGATGAAAAATGGGACCGCTGGATTCCACGCGATTGGCCATGGGGCTAACGACGAGGCGGGGTTTTCTTCAGGTTGGGTATTCCGGATTATTGGGGATGGGCCTGCCCGGATTGCTGGCCGCGCGCCAGGCATCGGCGGCGGTTCCCGGCGCGGCTCGTGTCGGCTCGGGGGCGAGTGGGACGGGCCGGGCGAAGTCGGTGATCGTGATCCTGCTGAGCGGCGGGCTCGGCCAGCACGACTCCTTCGACATGAAGCCCGAAGCGCCCGAGGCGTTTCGAGGGGAATTCAAGCCGATCAGCACGGCGGTCCCCGGCATCCAGATGTGCGAGCACTTGCCGGGATTGGCCGAGCGGGCGAAGCGGCTGGCGATCGTGCGGTCGATGTCGCATCCCGAGGGGAATCACCTGCTGGCGGTCCACCGGGTGCTGACCGGCCAGGTTTCGAACCCGAGGGGGGCGAGCGACCTGGACCGGGTCGCCTCGCGCGACGACTTCCCCTGTTATGCGGCCGTGCTCGACAAGGTAAACCATCGCAAGGACGGCATCCCGAACGGCGTGGCTTTGCCCCTGCGACTCGTGGAAGGCCCCCTCACCTGGCCGGGGCAGGACGCCGGGTTCCTCGGACCTCGCCATGATCCCTGGCAGCTCAAGCTCGACCCGAGCAAGCCCGAAGCCCGCGACGACAGCCTGGCGCTCCCGGAGGGGCTCAATCCCGATCGGCTCCATCGCCGCCGCCACCTCCTGAGCCAGTCGTCCCTGCCTTCCACGGCCGACGCCTTCGCCGATCAGCAGGATGCCGCCCTCGCCCTGCTCTGCAACGGCCGGGTTGGCCAGGCCCTCTCCGTCGACCGCGAGGACCCTCGGATCATCGACCGCTACGGGCATCACCTCTTCGGCCGGTCGCTCCTGCTCGCCCGACGACTGGTCGAGGTCGGCGTGCCGATCGTCCAGGCCACGATGGGGATCGTGCAGACCTGGGACACTCACACCGACAATTTCCCCAGGCTCAAGAACGAATTGCTGCCGGCGCTCGATCGCGCGGTCTCGGCCTTGCTGGACGACCTCGAAACGCGCGGGATGCTCGACGAAACCCTGATCGTCTTGCTCGGCGAGTTCGGCCGGACGCCGAGGATCTCGGAGTTGACTCCGGGGGCTGTGCCGGGACGCGATCACTGGCCGGCGGTCTTCCCGGCCGTCTTCGCCGGGGGGGGCGTGGTGGGAGGCCAGACCATCGGCAAGTCGGACAAGATGGGGGCCTATGCGATTTCCCGGACCTTCGGCCCGCCGGATCTCGCCGCCACGATCTACCGGGCGCTGGGGGTCGATCCCGAGACCGAGGTGCGCGACCGACTCAACCGGCCGCTCAAGGTCTGCACCGGCGAGCCGATCATGCCCCTCTACACCACGGCGGCGTTGTGATTTCGAGCGATTTAGGCTTGAACTGAACGCAGGGAATGACGAGGTCCCGCTGCACCTCCTCGGATTGCCGGAACGCCCCGCTCGACGTTATGGATATAATCCATGTATAGGCCGCCGCGCATTGCGGCCGGATATCGTGGATCTCCCGGCCTCCGGTGACGGAGTTGCCCCATGCTGCACGGATCGATGATAAGGCGGACTTTGGTTGTCGCGGGGCTTGGCCTGATCGCGATCCTCGCGAACCCTCTTGCTGCTACGATCCTGCTGGCGATCGGGACCGCAATGGCGGCGAAGGTCTTGCTCAATGGGGCGGGCGCAGTGCGCATCGTTCCCGCGGTTGTGCTGATCGCGATCGTGGCCGGGGCGATCTATGCGCCGGTCAAGACCATCGAGCGCGTGAAGGCTCGACGTTTGACACTCTCGAAATCTTCAATGACGATCGCCGAACTGCGTGACCCGGTCGGGCACGACCTGCCGCACTTTAGGTTCAACTTGCCGTGTTATTTCGCGAAGCAGGAACAGGACGTCGGATTGGACGACCGCGTGGTCCGCTTTGCATCCCCCGAGTTGACGGTCGAAGAATTCATCCGAGCGATTGAAGAGCAGACGCCGCTGCGGCATCGGTTCTCGAGCTGCGGCAACGCGGGCTCGTCGATCCTCTTCGGCCGAAACTGCGCAATCGGACTGAGTTTCCGTGAGCCGGACCAATGAAAAGGCCGGTATTACTTTGAGACGATGGCAAAAATCCGAAGGGGCGTCGGTGATGAGCCGACGCCCCTTCGTTTGGTCTGTTGTTTCGCAATCGGCGATCAACGATCAATACTGGTCTGCGCTGATGACCTCGCCGCCATTGCGGCTGGAGAGGGCCTGGTAGACGCCGATCTTGGTGCCGGGGACGATGGTATAAAGCTTGCTCGTACTATCATAGTTGACCCCGACCCCGCTGCCCGTGTTGGCGTTGATCTGCCAGGATTCGACCGTCTCCTTGAGGAAGTGGACCGAGCCGTCGGCGAACACGACATTGGCCCCGCCGGGATGGAAGCTGGAGACGGCCATGGCGACGTCGTCGCCGTCGAAGTTGCTGCTAATGGTGCCGTCGGCCAGCATGAGGCCGGGGACCCGGCGGAGCGGGTTGATCGGCAGGAGGGCATGCGACATGGTGTCGGAATAGTAGGGGGAGTTCCAGAGGTGGTAGGTCTTGCGACTGGCCGCGTCGAGGAGGCCGTGCGCCACCTCGGTCATGAGGATGGTGTTGCTGGTGCCGTCGGTGATCCCTCCGATGGGGACCGCCCCCTGGCCGAAGATCATGCCGTTGAGGCTGGCGATCCGCGACGAGAGATTCACGTCGGTCGTGCGGATTCGAAGGCCCCAGAAACCCTGGTTGCCCCGATAGCTGGTGTAAGCCTGCTTCCAGGTGCCGGGGGGGAGGGTGTAGATGAAGTCATCGTCGATCGTCTGGAGCTGGGAAACGGTGCCGTCGCTGGGGCACCAGAGGGCGCTCACGCCGACTCCCGCCAGGGTGATGTTCTCCGCGTTCAGCGAGCGAAACGAGAAGTTCACCGTGTTGAAAGCGTTGGACTGCTCCATGAACGGCGAGAGGCGGACGAACACGCTGTAATTCTCACGAGCGGCTTTCGAATAGAAATCGATCGTGGCGTACTGACCGCCGGGGAAGCTACCGCTGTTGCTCTCGTAATTGGCGCAGGCCAGGCCGAGCTGCTTGAGGTTGTTGGTGCACTGGATGCGGCGGGCCGCCTCGCGGGCCGATTGCACCGCGGGGAGCAACAGGGCGATGAGCACGGCGATGATGGCGATCACAACCAATAATTCGATCAGCGTGAAACCACGCCGAACGGATGGATGACTCATAAAAAATACTCCTTCGATGATCAAGGGACGTGAGGACAAAACGCGGGATGAGGAATGACTTCGATGGGGAGAGCATCTCGGGGAGGCGGGTGGAACGGCCCGTTCAGTGTGTACCGTTCATTTGCCGACCGAAGGGCCTTCGTCGGCCAATTTCCGGCTCTTCTTGGCCCCCGGCGAGGTTTTCGCCGGTGTGGGCCTGGCAGCTTCCGGCGGTTCCGGCTTGCGAGGAGGCAGCTTGAGCATCCCCTCCTCGGGGCCGTAGTTGCAGCCGATCGCCGCGGCCAGCCCCCCCACGAGGAACGCCATGGTGACAATCCGTGAGAATGGCCGGGATTTCTTCATCTGCGAGGCAATCTCCAGAGGCTGAACTTCAGAGTCGGCCATGACGTGGCGTCGTTTCAGGATGGCTGGCCGGAGGCGGTGTGTCGGTGCGGATCGCGATCTCGATGAGGCTGGCTGTTGTTCGTGAGCCCGAGAGGACGATCTTCGACCTGATCCGTGAATGATCGGCATTTCAGCCTGAATATGGCTCAGGCCGTCCATCTTGGACGCGGCCCCTGAGGGGACGGGCCGGCCGGCTTCACGCGAGCAACGCGATCTCGGATTCTATGTGTGAAATTGTGATTGTCAAACGGATAAATTGGAAAATCATTCCAACACGAGCTTTATCATTCAATTCAATGCTTGCACACGTGGTGAGCATCGAAGATACCAATTCCGGAAAAATCCGGCTAGTCTGCAAAAAGAGTTCTTGAAATTTTGAGCCATTTTCAAGCACGAATAATTTCGGACTGTTGGAAGGAGACGAGACGTGAACATGGTGCGTTGGGCCGGCCCGGTTTGCGCGGCGGTCGTGTTGCTGGGGGACGGTCGAGTCCCGGCGTCGGCCGGGGGTTTTGTGCAAGCGTCGGCAGTCCCGGAGGCCGGTCCTTCGAAGATGGTGCTGGAGCCGAAGGGCTCGCTGGTGATCGTCGGCGGCGGGGGGATGCCCGACTCGGTCCGCAAGAAGTTCATCGAGCTGGCGGGGGGCAAGGAGAAGGCCAGGATCGTGGTGATCCCGACCGCCAGCGAGGATGCCGACGCCAAGGGTCCCGAGCTGGACGAGTTCCTTGAGCCCTGGCGGAAGCAGGGGGTCGCCGCGCCGAAGCTGGTGCATACCCGGTCGCGCGAGAGGGGGAATGATCCCGAATTCACCAGGTCGATCGACGAGGCCACTGGCGTCTGGTTCAGCGGCGGCGATCAGTCGAGGATCACCGAAGCCTACCTCGGCACGAAGACCGAGCAGGCATTCCGTCGCGTGCTCGAACGGGGCGGCGTGATCGGCGGCACGTCGGCCGGGGCGGCCATCATGTCGAAGGTGATGATCACCGGCGGGGGGGAGAAGGCGACCGTCGGCAGCGGCCTGGGCTATGTACCGGGAGCGGTGTTCGATCAGCATGCCCTGAAGCGGAGCCGGGTGAATCGGCTGCTGGGTGTCCTGGCCGATCATCCGGGGCTGATCGGCATCGCCGTCGATGAGTCCACGGCGCTCGTCGTGAAGGGGGACGGGTGGCAGGTACTCGGCCGGTCGTACGTCGTGTTCTGCCGACCTGCCGCCCCCGGCCAATCGGCCCGCTTCGACTTCTTCTCGGAAGGGGATCGCGGGAAGTTCGGCGAGTGGAAAAGCCCCCCCTCGAACGCCCGCGGCGATCGCTGACGTTCCACGAGGAATGCCGAAGCGAAAAATGGGGGCTGGCTCGGAACACATGAGCCGGTGCGAAAACGGGACAGGCTCGACGCACAGCGACGTGCCTGTCTCGTTTTTCGCGGGCAGACATGATGACACGAAGATCGGGAGACCCGCGGTCGTGGATTTCGGCGGGGCCGGGAGACCCGCGCCGATCAGACTACGTGATGACAGTTTGATCAATGTTTTCGAATTATCGATAGATCGCGACCTCGATCTCTCCTTTGTCGGTGACGGTGCCGCGATACATGCCGTCGCCGTCGAACTCCAGGGCGGCGTTCCCTTCGTTGTCGAGCGCGATCAGGCCGCCGACGCCCCCTTCCTCCGTCGGGAGCTTGCCGAGCACGGCCCTGGCGGCGTCGCCGACCGACCGCTCCTTGCCGTACTTCATCCGCGCCACGACGTCGTAGGCGACTGCGTTGCGGATGAAGATCTCGCCGTGCCCCGTGCAGGAGACGCCGCAGGCCCCGTTCTCGGCGTAGGTCCCCGCGCCGATGATGGGAGAATCGCCGATCCGGCCGTGCCGCTTGTTGGTCATGCCGCCCGTGGAAGTCCCGGCAGCCAGGTTGCCGTGGCGATCGAGTGCCACCGCGCCGACCGTCCCGTAGTAACGCTTCTTCGTCGTCTCATCGCGTTTCGACGTCTTCCCCTTCTTCGCCGCTTCCTCCTCTTCCTTGAGCATCTCCCCGAGCGCCTTCCAGCGTTCCTCGGTCCAGAAGTAGACGGGGCTCACCTCCCGGACGCCGGAGGCGATCGCGAAGCGATCGGCGCCGTCGCCGGTCATCATCACGTGGGGGGATTTCTCCATCACGGCGCGCGCGGCCGAGATCGGGTTTTTGGTCCGGGTCACCCCGGCAACCGCCCCCGCCATCTTCTCCTTCCCTTCCATGATGGAGGCGTCCAGCTCGTTGCGGCCGTCGTGCGTGAACACGGCCCCCTTGCCGGCATTGAACAGCGGCGAATCTTCCAGGACCTTGATCGCCGCCTCGACGGCGTCCACGCTGGTCGCCGATTCTTTCTGGAGCGTGTCGTACCCCGCCTGCAGCGCCTGTCGCAGGGCCTTCTCATAATTCGCCCGGGATTCGGGAGTCATCTGCTTCTGCGGCC
>CALKTZ010001274.1 GCA_937997355.1 uncultured Planctomycetales bacterium
CGACGGCGATCAGGACATTCGGCAGCAAGGGGGACAGCGCAGGCGCGGCCCGCGCGATCGCCGCTTTCAGGTCGGCCACCGTGGCCCCGTCTGCAATCTCCACAACGATCTCGGGCGATCCCGCACGCTGCCGGGCGATCGCGAAGAGCCGGACGGTGATGCGGCGTAGCGAGGAAGGAGCGGCTTCCTCGCTCCCGGTTCGATCCTTCCACTTCGCCCAGTCTTCGGGAGTGTCCATGTCCGCGAGGACCGAGTCGTCCGGAAGGTCCAGCTCGATCACGCGACCCGCCTCGGTTTCTCCGGCAACCAACGCATTGACCCCCACGGATTCGGGCAGGTCTCGAATCCGCAACGCGGTCTCCCAGGGCAATAGGATCGGATGGCCCCGTCGTCCCTGAAAGCAGGGGATGATGACCGAACCCGGGGACTTTTGATGCTGATCGATCAGCCGCCGCACGTGTTCGGGGGTGAAGCCCGGATGATCGGCCGGGACGATTAGGACCCCTGTGTGGGGCTCTTTGTACGTGGCCGCCAGGGCATCGAGGCCGATCCCGATCGAGTTGCGCATCTCGGCGGGGCGAATCGGTGGGGCGATCACCGCCCCCCCCGCCTTCAGGGCTTCGTTGGCCAGGGTCGGCCCTTCGGGCTCGGTTTCCGGGGGGACGACCGCAACCACCAGATCCGCCCCCCCCTGACGCAAGGATTCGATCACCCGGGCCAGGATTGACCGTCCTTCATGCTGGAGCAGCAGCTTGGGGCGTCCCATCCGGCCGCTCCGCCCGGCGGCCGGGACAATCGCGGCGATCATCGGGGGGTTGCGACTTCGGCGCCGATGATCGGCACCGTGGCTGTCGCCTCCTCCGCGTCCAAGGGAGGGGAATCAAGCCGCGGCCTGGACCCCACCCGGCCCAGATTGCGCCGGGCGATCAGTTCCGCGACGATGCTCACGGCGATCTCGGGGACGGATTGCGAGCCGATCTCCAGGCCGACCGGCGCGGTAACCCTTTCCAGGGCTTCGGCCGGGATTCCACTCTCCCGCAGGTTCTCGAAAATCAGGCGGATCTTGCGCTTGCTGCCGATCAACCCGACATACGGGGCCGCCGTGGTCGCCAGATGATACAGGGCTTCCTGATCGTGCCCGTGACCTCGCGTGACGATCAGCGCGAACGTGTTCGGAGTCACGTCGAGATTCGGCAAGGTCTGCTCGAAGGGGCCGACGATGATCCGCTGCGCCTCGGGGAACCGCTGGGCGTTCGCGTATTGAGGCCGATCATCGACGATCCAGACGTCGAAATCGGCCTGGGCGGCCAGGAGTGAGACCCCCTGCCCCACATGCCCCGCGCCGACGACGATCAGCCTGATTCGCGGCAGGGTCGGCAGGTAGGCCACCCCCTTGCGGACGGCGGGCTTCGGCCTGCCGGCCAGCGGCATAAGCTCCTGTCCGATCGCGGGCGCGTCGTCGATCCTCGCGGGCCAGTTCGCCAGGCAGGCCCCCCCGGCGTCGAAGAGGAAACGACTCCCGACCCGCGCCGAATCGCCGATTGTCGAGACTCGATCGGGATCGACCACGACGGCCTCGGTGTATCCCTCCCCGGCGTCGATCGCGGCGCGGAGCGCCCGGAAGTAGGCGAGCGCCTCTTCTCCCCGGCAGGACTGCGAGACGATCACCATCTTGCCGCCGCAAATCAGGCCGTCGGCCCAGGCGTAGTCGTGGTCGAGGATGAAGGAATGGACCGCGCCGCCGTTCGTGCCGATTTGCCGGATCGCCTTCTGCTTCACCTCGTTCTCGACGCACCCGCCGCCGAGCGTGCCCGCCTGGCCGCCGCCGGGGTCGACCACCATCAACGCCCCCGCCTTCTGCGGCGTCGACCCTTTCGTCTCGACCACCTGGCAGACGATCTGCTCGCGGCCTTCCGCGAGGGCTTCCGTCAATCGCCGAACGACGTCGCGCATGGGTGAGGCTTCCAGGAACAAGGGGACGCGTGCTCGGGCGAAGGTTCGTCGCCGGGGTCAGCAAGCAAGGTAGCAGGGTCAAACACCGCTGGCAAACGGATTCTCGACGCCGTTCAGGGCAACGCCCGACACCGGATCGAACCAATTTCCGCGGCCGAAATCAAACCGAACCCGGATGAAATCTCCTTCGCGGGGGGCCTCACATCCGAGATTCCTCAAAATGAGAACATTCGACCCCAATCGGAAGTGGACCCGGCGCTCATGACCCTGGAATTCGACCCGTTCCACCCGCGCCAGGGGGGCCGCAGAATCCCCGACGGTCGGCAAGGTTTCAGAAGGACTCGCGATTTCGAGCTGTTCGGGGCGAATCCCGAGATCCCGTCGACAGCGTTCTCCAAGCTTAAGCGTAGAAAACGGGCCGTCCTCGGTCCACTCCTGAAATCCCAGGAGGTTCGGCTCGTCGCCGACCACGCGGATCGAAACGCCCGAGTCGCCCCGTTCGACCAGGCAGGGGAGAAAGTTCATCGGCGGACTCCCCACGAAAGTGCCGACCGAGCGCCGGACCGGCCGTTCGTAGAGCTTCTCGGGAGGATCGCACTGCACGATCCGGCCACGTTCCAGGATCGCGATCCGATCCCCCATCGCGAAGGCTTCTTCCTGGTCGTGAGTGACGTGGATGATCGTCATCCCGAATTGGCGATGCAGGAGGTGGATCTGATCTCGCAGCGAGGCACGGAGCGGAGCGTCCAGGCTGGCGAACGGCTCGTCGAGCAGGAGGATACGCGGCCTCCAGGCGATCGCCCGTCCGATCGCCACGCGCTGGCGTTCCCCGCCGGAGAGCGCGGCCGGATCACGCCCGAGCAGCCCCGAAAGCCCCAGCATCGCCGCCGTCTCTCGGACGCGGGCCTGAAGCTCGGCGTATTCGAGCGATTCCCGGGCGCGAAGGCCGAACGCGAGATTTTCGAACACGGACAAATGCGGGAAGAGCGATGGGTTCTGAAAGATCATCGCGGCGAACCGATGGTGCGCCGGCACCTCGGCCTGATCCGCCCCATCGAATTCCACCCGTCCCTCGTTGAACGGTTCCAGACCGGCCACGATGCGCAACAACGTGCTCTTCCCCGACCCCGACGCCCCGAGCACGACGAGCTTTTCGCCCGGCCGCACCGTGAGGCAAACCGAGTCGAGGGCGACCACCCCGGCCGGGAACCGCTTCGAGACGCGATCGAGTGCGATCTCGACCGGCGAACAGGGCCGACCACTTCCCGGCGCGACTCGCCCGATGAGCTTGGCCCCCAGGTCTCGAAGCATGGCCCCACCTCGCCCGGAAAACCTCGAACCGCGTGCTGCCTGAGATCATCGAGTGAACCGAGAAAACACCTCCCCGGCACCTCAAAATCGATTCTACTGAACTCGCCTCGCCCGAAACACGGAGCAGCCGGACGCAATGGGTTGCCTTGCCTGTTGTTTCAATGTTAAACTTTCGTGAAATCCTGCGTCGATCATCCCACCCACGCAGACCTCGCCCGAGTGAATCCACAGATCGAAATCCCCGGAACGCAATCCGGAGGAATCCATGCCGACTTCGGAAAGGGGAGCCGTCCGATGTTTGAGCTGAAGCTGGGTTCAAACCGAAGTTGTGACGGAGTGACGCGACGCGATCTCCTCAAGGTCGGCTCGCTCTCCGCGTTGGGATTGGGCCTTCCCGAGTATTTCCGGGCGAAGGCGGTCGCCGGCGAGTCGGAATCGGCCACCGATCCCCGGGATTTCTCCTGCATCCTGATCTGGCTCCAGGGGGGGATCAGCCACATCGACAGCTTCGATCCCAAGCCCGATGCCCCCGCCGAGATTCGCGGCGAGTTCGGCGTGATCCCGACCCGGGTCCCCGGCATCTCGATCTGCGACCCCCTCCCCAAGCTCGCCCAGCACCAGGACAAGTATTCGATCCTCCGCTCCCTGAACCCGAAGAACGGCTCGCACGGCGTGGCCGATGCCTACATGCTCTCGGGGCATCCGTTCAACCCGGCGCTCACCTTCCCATCCTTCGGCGCGGTGATCGCCCGGGAACGGGGCGACCGGGAGAGCATGCCCCCCTATATCCAGCTCGGCAATGCAATCGACCAGCGGTTCGGCGGCGGGGTCTCCGGCTTCCTGGGGGATCAATTCAACCCCTTCGTCTTGCCCGGTGATCCGTCGAGCCCGGCCTTCTCGGTCCGGGATGTGACGCTCCCCGGCGGGGTCGATCGCGGACGATTCCAGCACCGGATGAAGGTGCTCCACACGGTGGATACCTGGCAGGCCCAGATGGAATCGTCGTCTTCCGCCCTCGAAGCGGCCGACACGTTCTATCAGAAGGCGTTCAACCTGGTCACCGCGCCCCACGCCAAGAAGGCATTCGACCTCCGCTCGGAAGATCCCCGAATTCGCGATCGCTACGGCAAGAACTCGCTCGGCCACGGCTGCTTGCTGGCCCGTCGATTGGTCGAAGCCGGAGTCCGGTTCGTCACGCATGGCGGCTGGGACACCCACCAGAACAACTTCGCGTCGCTCAAGAATCGGCTCCTGCCGGTCCTCGACGGTGCGGTCTCCGGCCTGATCCAGGACCTCTCCGACCGCGGCCGGCTCGACTCGACGCTGGTCCTCGTGCTCAGCGATTTCGGGCGGACCCCGAAGGTCAACCCTTCGGCGGGCCGGGATCACTGGTCGACCGCCGGGATCGCGCTCCTCGCCGGCGGGGGGATCAGGAACGGCCTGGCCGTCGGCCAGACGAACGCACTCGCCGAACAGCCGACCGAGGCACCTTACTACACCGAGGATCTCGCCGCGACGATCTATCACTGTCTCGGCATCCCCCTCGACACCACCCATCAGACCCCGGACGGACGACCGATCGCCGTCAACTATGGCGGCCGAGTGATCCGAGAGCTTGTCTGAATTCCGGAGATCAACTGCCGAATTTACAAGACTTAATGGATTCCGGCGACGCCTCCCTTATAGGATGATCGAGGGGCCGTGCATCGGCGGGTGCCGAGCCCGATACCACCCACGGCTCTCGCCTCAATTCGTTCGAGAGACGGGTCGAATCTCCAGAACAGGGTATTCCTACGATGAGTGAGCCACTCTTTCACTCGGGTCGGCGACGCTTCTTGAGCCATGCGGCCTTTGCCGCGGCCCTCTTCTCCACCAAAGGGCTGTTCGCCGAGGAGCTATTCCGGACCCCACGCCAGACCGAGGGGCCGTTCTACCCCAACAAGCTGCCGCTCGACACCGACAACGACCTCCTGATCATCAACGACTCGATCACGCCGGGGGTCGGCGAGATCACCCACCTGACCGGACGGATCTTGGACACCAAGGGGAACCCGATCCGCAACGCGCTCGTCGAGATCTGGCAGTGCGACCATAATGGCGCGTACATCCACACCAAGGACCCCCACCACAAGCAGCACGACGGCAATTTCCAGGGCTTCGGCCGGTTCCTCACCGGATCGACCGGCGAATACTATTTCCGGACCATCAAGCCGGTGGCCTACACGGGCCGCACCCCTCATATCCACTACAAGATCGCCAGGGCGGGCAAGGAACTCCTCACGACGCAGTGCTACATCAAGGGGGACGCCGGCAACGAGAAGGACGGCGTCTTCCGGGGCATCAAGGATCCCAGGGCGCGCGAGTCGGTGAGCGTCGACTTCCTCCCGATCAAGGATTCCAAGATCGGCGAACTCGCCGCGCGCTTCGACGTCGTCCTCGGCCTCACGCCCGAGGCGTGACCGACATGAATCGCCATTGAATCTCGTTCGGC
>CALKTZ010001275.1 GCA_937997355.1 uncultured Planctomycetales bacterium
TCGAGCTTCGCGCGGCGGTCCGCCCCGAGGTCCGCGAGATCGTCGCCGGGCTCCGCAAGCGAGGGATCAAGCACCTGGCGATCATCTCCGGGGATCACGAGGCGCCGACCCGGAAACTGGCCGAGGCGCTCGGCATGGACCGATACTTCGCCCAGGTGCTGCCGCAGGACAAGGCCGACTACGTGAAGAAGCTCCAGGACGAGGGGAAGAAGGTCTGCTTCGTCGGCGACGGCATCAACGACTCGATCGCGCTCAAGCAGGCGAACGTGTCGATCTCGCTGCGGGGGGCGTCCTCGATCGCGACCGACACCGCCCAGATCGTCTTCATGGAAGAGGGGCTCTCCAAGCTCTGCGAGGTGCGGGATATCGCCCGCGAACTCGATCACAACGTCCGCCGGAGCTGGCACCTGATCCTGGCGCCGAACATCGCCTGCATCGTCGGCGTGTTCACGATGGGATTCGGCATCATGGCTTCGGTCGTCACCAACAACGTCGCCGCGCTGGCGGCCCTGGGCAACGGCCTGCTCCCCCTCCGCAAGGTGGCGCAGATCGAGGCCGAACGCCGGCACAAGCTGGAAATGACACAAGCCTATGCCCTGGAAAGAAACGCTGTATGAACGGCGCCTGAGGCGCCCCATCGATGACCAGGTCCGCCGGGAGATCACCAGCGAGTTCTCCCGCCGACGCGCCGAGATCCCGGTCCCGGCCGAGCTGACCTGGCATCAGTCTCGGCCGGAATTCACCATCGCCTCGAAATGGCTCTCGTTCGTCGGCCGGTTCACTGCCGAGAAGCTCGTGGTCGACGCCGAGCTGACCTGGGCCGCCAAGATGATGGCGACCGACGAACACCGCCAAAGCGCCGTCCGATTCATCGACTCAATCGCCAACGACCTGAACCTCTGAGGATTGGGACCACGGACCGATGAGCCAGAACAAGAGATCCGGCCGCGCCGACCATGCCCCCGCGGATTCGCCACCCCCGATCGACCTCGATCTCAGGTCCAAGGCGCCGCAGGCGCCCCTCACCCCGCAGACCGAGCGGTTCCATATCTTCTTGATCGACACCGGCTGGAATGTCCCGGTCTCGAAGGCGGTCCGGGCACACATCCCGCTGCTCCACCAGTACAGCCGACAGGATACCCTCTACATCTTGACGCCCGAGCAGTCGGTCGAGGTGCTCAAGCACATGCCAGAGACGATCGGCCACGACCCGATCGTCGTGGTCTACGATCGATACGGATCGCACAGCAAGCATTCGCGGAATTATCACGGGTTCCGCCTCAACCTGGGGCTGATCAAGAACCCCGAGCAGGCACTCGCCCGGCTTCAGGAGTTCGTCCGCTTCGTCTCAATGAACCGGACTGCCGACTGCCTGGATACCGAGGTGAAGCGTTCGCTCCACCGAGAGGGGCTGCAAGGGATGGTCAAGATCCTCCGAGAAGCGTCGACCGAGTTATTGTGAGTCTTGCGGGAGCCCCATTGAATTCGATGGATTCGCCGCGAAACGACACAAAATCCACAAGGCGATTGAACAAAAGATTGATGCAGGCGACTCCGGAGAAACTCCCATGAATGAAGAAGTGCCGATCGTCCCCATCATCGTCGGCGTGCTGGGGGCACTCTACTTCGGTTATGAAATCGACCGGCAGCGGAACAAGCTCCGGGCGATCTTCAACGTGTTCGACCGCAAGGAGAGCCTGATCGCCTCGGCGCTCGAGCAGCTCGTCGAGAGCGGCCAGCTCAAGCCCTATGTCCCGGGCGAGAGCGTTTGACGGGGGATGGCGATGGGTCCCGCGCAGTCGTCGACTTCCGAACGAGAACGAGCCGTCGAATCCCGATCGGCCTCCGCCTCCGTGAGCTGGGCCGGCGGCGAGGTTCGCCTGCGCGATGCGCGGGTCTTCGGGATCGACGTGCTGGATTCGGCCCCGTGCGCGCGGTTCCTGGGCCGGGTGCTCACGCTCGACGACGTGCTCAGCGTGATCGTCGATCGCGAGGAGGCGACTGCCATCATCCGGCTCGTCCCGGGCGCGGCCGAGGGGGGAGACCCGTCGGCGTTCCTCGCCAGGCTCGCCGTCGCGATCCGGGGCGAAGGGGTCGCGTCGGGGCCCAGCTGGGCGATCCCCGCCGCGCGCTGGTCGCGCGGCACCCGGTTCAGCGTCTATCGGCACGGCGGCGTCTATTCGATGTGGGGGGTGGTCTACGACCGCCCCGGCCGGCTGAGGCTCCGCCACGAGTCCCTGAGCCTGAACCCCGAGCTGGGTCGCCGGATCGCCCGGGAGATCGGCGAGCGGGGCGCGCAGGTCCGGGCCTCGGCGAGCGCCTGGACCGGCAGCCTGGCGATCGACTACGACCCCTCCCAACTCACCACGACGGATCTGATCCGCCTGGCGGAAGAAGCCCTCGAACGGGCCTCGGCCGAAGGCGCGCCGGGGCCTTCTTCGACCACCGTCGCCACCCCGAACTCGGCGAGATGGCCCGCGCGGCGGGAATCGTCCACTTCTACTCCCTCGACCATGCCCCGGCCGAGCTGGGAGACGCTCTCGAAGGAGCCGGCGCCGGAGTTAGCCGCCGACCTGGCCGCGGCCGGTGCGCCCCCCGAGGCGGCGGCATTGGTCGCGGCGGCCGAGGTTTCCCTGGTGGAACGCGAGACCTCCGGCTATGGCGGCTCGCAAAATCTGGAGCTTGCCGGGGCATCGCTCGGCATCGCCGCGCTGGGACAGTTCGCGATCCCTGCCCTGATCCCCGTCAGCGCCGCCTTGCTGATCGGGACGAACCTCAAGACCTTCCGGGCCACCTGGCAGCAGGCCCGCGAGCGGAAGCTCGGCCTCCCGGTGTTGTCGACGACGATCGTGGCAACGACCATGGTTTCCGGCCAGTTCGTCGGCGCGGCCCTCATGTCGTGCTTCACCGCCTACTGGAACCGCCGGGGCGCGCGAGACCTCGCCGAACAGCGACGCTCGTTGCTGGAAGACTGCCTGCCGGTCCCCCCGCTCGTCCGGCTGCTCGAAGGCCCCGAAGACGCGCCGGAAATCCTGGTCCCCCCCGATCAGATCCGCGAAGGGAACCGGATCGTCGTCGTGGCGGGGGATGCGATCCCGGCCGACGGCACGATCTCCGATGGGGAGCTGGTGGTCGACGAGCGGAGCCTGCGCGGGCTCGATGGCGCATCGCGCAAGGGGCCGGGCTCGTTCGTGCTGGCCGGCTCCCTGGTCCTGGCCGGATCGGCCAAAATGCGGGTCGAACGGACCGGAGACGCGACCCGGAGCGCCCTCATCGCCCGCGCCCTCACCTCGGCGACCAGCCCGGCGAAGGGAGGATCGGCGCCGACCCGCCACGCCGAAGCCTTCGCCACCAAAACGGTCGCCCCGGTCCTGGCGACCTCGGGATTGGGCCTGCTCGTCACCGGCAACCCGGTCGCGGCATTGGCGATGATGCGCCCCGACTATGCCACCGGCGTCGGCCATTCGGTCCCGCTCGCCACCCTCCGCGACGTGGCGACCTGCGCCCGCCGGGGAATCGTGATCCGCGACGCCGAGGCGTTCGACAAGCTCGACCAGGTCGACACGATCGTGATCGACGACCATCCCGCGTTGCGCCGGACCGCCCTCGAAGTCGCCGGTATCGAGACCCGGCTGCCCCGCGAGGTCGAGCCCGACCTGCTCCGCTACGCGGCCAGCGCGCTGCGGCATCTGGACGATCCCCGAGTGCCGGCCCTGGCCGCCGCCTGTCGGGAGCGCCAGGTCCCCCTCTTCGACATCGAGCCTGCCGCGATCGGCGAACACGGCGTGGGGGTCGCCATCGTCCACGGCACGCGCCGGGTTCGGGTCCACGAGGCCGACTCGGAGGTCGAGCGCGCCCTGGCCGATGCCGGAATTTCGACGGCCCCGAGTGCCGTTCCCACCTCGAACGGCCAGCCCGTGAAGCCGCTCCTCGTGGAGATCAACGGCAACCTGGTCGCCCTGATCTCGTTCCGGCCGTCGGCCGCGCCGGAGGGGGCCGAGGCGATCCGTCACCTGGCGGCATCGGGAAACGGCAAGCGGTCGATCGTGCTCCTGAGCGATCGCCCGCGTGGCGAGTTGGCCCCGCTGGCGGCCTCGCTCGGGGTGAATCGGATGCACGCCGGGTGCGACCCGCACGCCAAGGTGGAGCTGCTCCGCTCCTATCGCCAGCAAGGGCGCAAGGCGGCGTTCGTCGGCGATTGCTCGGATCACGCGGCGGCCCCGGTTGCCGCCGAAGCGTTCATCGCCATTTCGATCCCTCGGTCGAGCGAGTTTTCGGCCATCGGAACACGCTCCATATCGGCGTCGGGCAAGGCGAAGGGGAAGGGAAAACGGTCGCATCGGCCGATGTCCGGCTCGATCCGATCGGCGACCCCCGATCCGCTCCATCCGGCGAATGGCCCCGAGCACGACGAGGCGTTCCTGCTGACCGAGCCCGGACCGGCCTCGGTGCAGCTCCTGAGCGATCGGCTCGACCGCCTGGATCTCCTCTGGGAGATCGCGGATGACCGCTCTCGGCGCATTCGCCGCGATCAGGCGATCGTCACGGTGCCGAACGTGCTCTCCGTAGCGGGGGCCTTCCTGTTCGGCTTCACCAGCTTCCACTCGGTCATCCTGACGAATCTGGGAACCTACACGGCCTACACCCTGGCGGGCGATCGGTCGAAGCCCGGGAGAGCCGGCCGGTTGTCCCCGATGAATCCCGGCGCGAACATGCTCCGTTCCCTCGCGAATCCTCAACCCCGATCCCGAGCAACCCCATGAGAGAGGGCGCACCCTTGACCGCCGCCACCCTCGATATGCGACCGAGTTCGGCCGATCCGGAAGCCTCGACGGCACCGGCACGGGCCGATGCCGACGCCGCGGAATCCTCCCCCTCGGTCGATCCGGAGATGTCTCAGAAGATCCGCGAGCTTCCCAGGGACGTGGGCGTCATGCTCATGGCGGTGGGGGCCTGCGGCATGGTGCTGCCCGGGATGGTCGGAGGTCCCGCGATCCTGGCCGGGGGGCTCGTGCTCTGGCCCCGCGCGTTCGGCCGGGTCGAATCGTGGTTCGGCCGGACCTTCCCTCGGGCGCATCGCGAGGGGATGCGGCAGATCGGCCGCTATCTGGACGACCTCGATCGTCGCTATTCCTACACGCAGGGCGATCGGGACGCCGGCACCTCGGCGGCTTCCCCCGCCGGCCTCAATTCCCCGTCGCCATTGCCCGGATCGGAGCAATCATGACGCCGACCGGTTCCGGCCCGGAAGCTTCGCTCCCTCCCCCCGCCCCACGCGCCGGCTCCTCGTCGACGGAGCTGGCGACGGACGAGATCCCCGAGCAGATCGCGGATCTGCCCAAGGAGCTTGGCGTATTGCTGCTCGCGGCCGGGGTGGCCGGGCTGATCCTCCCAGGCCCGATGGGGGTTCCCGCGCTCATGGCGGGCGGCTTCGTCCTGTGGCCCGGGGCATCCGGACGGATGGCGCTCTGGCTCAAGCGCCGCCATCCCTCGGTTTACGTGCAGAGTGTCGGCCAGATTCAGCGATTCCTCGACGACCTGGAACGGCGCTATCCCAGCCCGAGGAAGTGACGATTCCGATTTCCGAAGCATCCTCTCCTTGCCAATCCATCCACAAATCCAACTTGATTTCACATCCGGGAGTTTTTCGTGTTTACCACGCTTCTGCTGATCCTCGCCCTCGCGTTGGTCCTCTGGCCCGAGCTGATCTTCAAGGTCGAGGCGCTGGCCGAGCGGCGCGGCAACGGCATCTACATGCACCTCTCGCGGCAGCTCAATCGCTATCTCGCGGATCACGACCGCCGATATCCCCGTCAGCTTCCTTGAGATTTGAGCTTGTTCGAATCCGATGCGGCTCTCATTTGGCGGCCCGCTTTTCGTGGTGCCCGCCGAACTGGAAGCGCATGGCCGAGAGGAGCTTGTCCTGGAAATCGGCCTCGCCTCGCGAGGCGAATCGCTCGTAGAGCGCCGTGGTGAGCACGGGGACCGGCACCGCCTCGTCGATCGCGGCCTTGATCGTCCATCGCCCCTCGCCGGAATCGGAGACCCGGCCTTCGAAGTCGGCCAGTGTGTCGTCCTTGACGAGCGACGCGGCCGTCAGGTCGAGCAGCCACGAGGCGATCACGCTCCCGCGTCGCCAGACCTCGGCGATGTCCGCGAGGCGGAAGTCGTATTGATAGTGCTCCGGGTCGCGCAGCGGCGTGGTTTCGGCGTCGATCTCGTGCGATCGCTTGCCGATGTTGGCGCCGTGCAGGACCCCCAGCCCCTCGGCGTACGCCGCCATCACGCCGTATTCGATGCCGTTGTGGACCATCTTGACGAAGTGCCCCGCCCCCGAGGCGCCGCAGTGGAGATAGCCCTGTTCGGCAGTGCTCTTGAGGTTCTCGGCCCCGGGCGTTCGCGCGATCGATCCGATCCCTGGGGCAAGCGCCTTGAAGATCGGGTCGAGATGTTCGACCGCCCCGGTCGGCCCGCCGATCATCATGCAGTAGCCCCGTTCGAGCCCCCATACGCCGCCGCTGGTCCCCACGTCGAGATAATGGATTTGCTTCGGAGCCAGCTCCCTGGCGCGGCGAATGTCGTCGACGTAATACGAGTTGCCGCCGTCGATCAGGATGTCGCCCGCTTCGATCTCCGGGAGCAGGTCCTGGATGGTCTGGTCGACCACGGCGGCCGGGACCATCAGCCAGATCGCACGCGGCGGCTTGAGGTTCTTCACGAACTCGGCCAGCGAGGCGGAGCCGCTAGCCCCCTCCCGGACCATGGCTTTCACCGCCTCCGGCGAGCGATCGAACACCACGCACTCGTGCCCCGCCTTCATCAGCCGGCGCACCATGTTGGCACCCATCCGACCGAGCCCGATCATTCCCAGTTGCATGGCGATCTCCGAGTTGATTGTTCGTCCGTGGTCGGTCGTCGGTTCATCCGATTGATTGGACCACTTCGCGTCAGCCCGCGCCAATGACGCTCCGAACTCGAACGACGATGATTTCTTGTTTCTCATTCAATCCTGAAGGGCGCCCCTTCATGGCTCGGAAACAGTACAATCGATCATGTTCTTCGATCTTCATTTCAACCCAGGGTAACGCCCCGAGATCGATTGGGATATTTGTTTCTGTTTTTCGGATCCCTGAAGGGGCGCCCCTTCAGGGCTTGAAATATGCCATTTTCGTTTGTGTTCGATCGTACCCAGGGCGTTGCCCTGGGCTACATTAGGCCGCCCCGTTGGGGCTCCGGAGGGGTATGGCTTCCGCTTCGGTTGATCGCGATGCTAGATGCAAACGATCGGCGTTCTCGATGGTCCGGCCCCGTTGGGGCTCCGGAGAGGCTTGTTCTCCGCTCTCGATGACCGCGAAAGCAAAGGCGACTCATCGGCGATCCCGACGGCCCAGCCCCGAAGGGGCGACCTAATGTAGCTCGGGGCAACGCCCCGAGATCCGGTGGCGACAACGACCGCATTTTTCCCCTCTTCGATCCCTGAAGGGGCGCCCCTCTCAATCCCACACATATCGCTCGTCGAATTCGATTCGATGCCGTGTCAGGAACGCGCGGAATTCTTCTTGGAAAGAGCGTCGGCGATGATGTTCCTGCTGATTCGCGATGTATTGGCGGACCGATTCAAGATTCGATTCGGAGACGCTGAAGGCTCCATATCCGGCTTGCCAGGCGAACTCCTGGAATTCCGGCCCTTGGGTCTTGATCCATCTGGACGAGGATTTCTTGACCTCCTCCACGACGGTGCTGAGGGTTACGATTCTGGATTGATCGAACAAAATATGAATATGATCTTCAACCGAATTGATGATCAGCGGGACGCAGCCCAGATTGTTCAAGACGGCCGCCATGTAACCATGAAGTGGCCCCCGGACACGGTCGCGCAAGATCCTCTCGCGAGATTTCGTGCTAAAAATAAGATGCACATGAATCATCGCGAGGGATTGGGGCATGGTTCAAACTCCATTCCCGCCGATCGCGGACGCGGGCCTTATCTTCACGGTTTGACCGCGTCGGCGAGGGGGTCGCGGATGGCGGCCAGCCGGCGGTGCAATTCCTCGCCGAGTTCCCGCCGCCGCTCGGCATATTTGGGATTGTCGTGGAGGTTGACCGCCTCGTCCGGGTCGTGCGTCAGGTCGTAAAGCTCGTCCTCGCCGCCGGGTTCGAGATGGCGGATCAGCTTCCAGCCCCCGGCCCGGATCATGCGCATCCGGGCGACCTGCCCGTGGTGCATGTCGTACTGGCCGATCAGGGTATCGTCCCAGGGGATTTTCGCGTCGGGCTGCCTGAGAAATGGCACGAAGCTGCGGCCGTCGATCGCGAGGTTGGGGGGGACGCCGATCCCGACCATGTCCAGGACGCTCGGGAAGATATCGAGGTTCGAGACGACCGGCTTCACCTCCGAGCCGGGCTTGACCGTCCCCGGCCATCGCACGATCAAGGGGACCCGGATGGCGTCGTCGAACATGTTGGGGCGACGCCCCGATTTCCCCTCGGCGATCCAGTTGCCGTTCCCCTTGTGCCAGAGGCCGTGCTGGCCAATCATGTAGCCGTGGTCGCTCGACGCGATGACGATCGTATTCCCGGCCAGGTCGAGCCGGTCGAGGGCGTCGAGGAGCCGGCCGAGGTTCCGGTCGACGGCGTGGACGCTCGCGTAATAGTACCGGCGGATCTCCTTGATCCGAGCAGCCGGGAGCGTGAACCCATCGGCCTTCGGCACGGCCGGGTCGAGGTCTCGATAAGCGTCCGAGTCCACCTGGGGGACGGGGCGATACGGCTGGTGCGGCTCTCGGAAATGGACCGAGAGGAGGAACGGCCGATCCCGGCCCGCCGATTCGAGGAACTTCAGGCCCTCGTCGACGATGAGGTCGGGGATCGGACCCTGGAGTTGTTTCACGGTCCCTTCCACCTCGATGCGGGGGTCCATCGCGCTGTTGCCGCCGTCGCGGAAGCCGAAGAACCGGGAATACCCCTGCCGGGTGGGGTGGAATTCGTCGCGCGTTCCCAGGTGCCACTTGCCGACCAGCATCGAGCGGTAGCCGGCCCCCTGGAGCACCTCGGGCCAGAGGAGCGCGGCGGGGGAGAGGCCGAGGTCGGGCTCAACGCTCGGGTTGATCCAGTCGTCGATGCCGAGCGAGGTGGGATAGCGCCCGGTCATCATCGAGGCCCGCGACGGCGAGCAGACCGGCGTCACCGTGAACGCATTCCGAAAGATCGCCCCTTCACGCGCCAGGCGATCGAAATTCGGCGTCTTCACCTCGCGGTTGCCATAGGCACCGATCGACCACCGCGCCTGGTCGTCGGTGTAGACGAACAGCAGGTTGGGGCGCCTCGGCGATTGTTCCCCGGCGCGGAGCGGGGCGAACCCCGCCAATGTGGCGGCGAACAGGGCCATGCCGACGACGGCCCGGGCGATTCGGGTTGCGTTCATGTTGCGCGTTCCTGGCTCGAAATGGACTCGGCGGTTCGGAGAACCCATCCCAAGAGGATGATCGTCGAATCGAGCCGGGGCAACCATTTCGTGCGGAAATCGCGGGGCCGCCCGGCCGAGCATCAAAAGAAAGAGGCACCGTCCGGCCCTTCGGTTGACCGGATGATGCCTCGACAATCGAACGGAGACTTCGGGCGTGGGATCGTCAGCCGGCGATCCGGCGGCGCCGTCGGCGGAAGCCGGCGCCCGCGCCCAGCAGCAGGGCGGTCCCCACCATGACGATCGAGGCCGGCTCGGGGATCGGCGTCATGGTGAAGCTGGCGGAGGTGGTGTTGAACGTCAGTTGCAGCGGGAAGGCGTCGGCGAGGGCCGCGTCGACGCCGGGGTTGATGCCGGTGATCATGAAGGAGGAGACGCCCCCGCCCGGCAGGGTGGTGAAATCGACCGAGTCGCCGACGCCGTACGTGCCGAACAGCGAGCCGTTCACATAGACCGAGAATGGATCGTTGAATCCGCTCGGGAAGGCCAGGATGTGGGTGAAGAGGGACCCCGAGGTCATGTCATACCTGAAGGCGTTGGTGATCGGCGGGTCGAACCACTGGCCGCTCACCACGTCGTTGAAGGTGAACGTCCCCTGCTCGGTGATCACCGGGAGCGCGGGGTTGGTCTCGGAGAAGCCGGCCGAGGAGAGTTGGGTGATCGTCATGGCGGTCACGATCCCGTTGAGGCCGAAGCCGGATGCCGTGGCCACGTCCGCCGCGCCGGTCAGGCCGCCGGAGAGGAAGAACTCGATGCTCAGCTTGGTGGGGTCGAACGCGGTGATCGGCAGCGAGCGATCGGGCGCGAGGGAGGTCATGGTGGGGTCGTGGAAGCCCAGGAATGCCTCGGAATAACCGAAGACGACCTGATTCGTGGTGGCGTCGACGAGCGAGCTATAGGAATCGACGAAGAAGCGATCCTCCAGCCCATTCTTGCGCACTTCGTGGATGGTCAGGCCGGGGACCACGTTCGAATCGAACACGAGGTTCCCCTCCTCGGCGTGCAATCCGTAGGGGCTGGCGAAGTAATAGCCGCTCGCGGTCTGTCCGGAAACGGTCGGCGGCGCGGACGAATCGTAGATGTAATAACCGGTGAATGTCGAGCCGGCCTCCGGCGCCAACTCCGAATGCACGGCGTTGTCGAAGGTCGTCGTGTAGCCCGAGAAATCGACCCGATAAATCTCCGCGTGACTCGGCTTGCTCGCAGCCAGCAAGAGTCCCAGCAGGGCGGTCGCACGTACGCAGTGCCGCGTCGTCGCTCTCATCGCGTTCCTCCTCTGATCCGATTCATTCAGCGTCAGCAAAACCGCGGGATCGCGCGAATTCCAGCCTTGACCATCATGGAATCGCATCGATCCGGGGCATCGAAAGGGACCACACTATAATGGCTGGATCGGATCGATCCAAAGGAAAAATATCGGAATTGTTCCGATCGGACCATCCCGAGATCAAATCTTCCCGTTCCGATAAAATTCGTGGTGCTTTTGAGAATCATGAAGGGCTTGGAGATGGAGATCCCGGGGCGGCCCTTCGTTATGGAGGAACCGTGATCAGTCAACATCCGGGATGTTTGCGAGGTCGCGTGCGCCGTGCAGGACACGATGATGTCGATACCGGGGTCGGAAGTGCGGTAGAAGACGAGATGGTTGGGAAAATGCTCGACACGCCAGACGCGTAGCCCGGCCAACCGCGAATCGGTGGATTGCCGCAACTCGCCGATGCCGGGCAGATCGGCCAGGGCCTTGAAAGTCGCATAAGCGGCGTCGAGAAAGCGGTAAGCCGTCGCAAGCCCCGCTTCGTGCGCCAGATAGTCGGCCAGGTTGTCCAGGTCGCGGTCCGCGGCGGGTCGGACGTTGAATCGGCCGCTCATTGCGATCGTTTGCCCCGGGCGAAGCGTTCGCCGAGCTTGCGTTTCTTCGCCTCCCAGGATTCCTGGGATGCCGGGATCGGCTCACCGGACTCCAGCCCTTCGATCAGCAGGGCGTCGAGGCGCTCCTCGGCCTTCCGCTTCTGGTCGGAGCGAATCAAATCACGCACATATTCGCTCGTACTGCTATAACCGCCTTCGCTGACGCGCTCCTGCACGAATTTTTTCATCGATTCGGGCAGCGCAATATTCATGGTTTCCATGAGACGTTCTCCGGGCCTGGAGATCATGCTAAGCCGTCTTGACAAAGTTTGTCAATCAATTGGCAAGATCCGACGCGAGGCTCACGATCCCCGGCATCCCCGGATCAATTCCCGACGAAAAGGGCTGGGGGCGAGATCGGCCCGCCGGGTGTGATAAGCTAACGCGGGCGCCGGCCGGGCCTCGGCTTGGAGGGGGGGCGGTCGCGAATCGAGGGGAAGCGGAGCCGCGATGAAGTCGAAGCTGAACGTGCTGCTGGTGTTCATCCCGATCGCGATGGGACTGAGTTGGTGGTGGGCGGATCCCATCCTGGTCTTCCTCGCCTCCGCCCTGGCGATCGCCCCGCTGGCGCAGTTGATGGGGGACGCCACGGAATCCCTGGCCGATTCGCTCGGGCCGACGGCCGGGAGCCTCTTGAACGCCACGCTCGGCAACGCCCCCGAGATCATCATCAGCCTGTTCGCGCTCCAGCAGGGGCTGGCGCATATCGTGAAGGCGTCGATCACGGGCTCGATCGTCGGCAACCTGCTGCTGGGGCTCGGGGCCTCGATGTTCGCGGGGGGATTGTCGAGGTCGGGGCCGAGGCAGTCGTTCGACGCCGTGGTGGCCCGCCTGAACAGCGGCCTCCTGATGCTCGCCGCCTTCGGGCTCTTGATCCCGGCGGTCTTCCAGCACAATGCCCAGACCGACCGGGAGATCAGCCTGGAGATCGCGGTGGTGCTGTTCTCGCTCTATCTGGCGAGCCTGATCTTCACCCTCGTGACGAGCCATCCGATCGTCGGCAAGGATGCCGTCAAGGCGGGCTTGCGCGAGGTCGTCGCGCCCACCGAGCCGCAGCGGAAGGAGATCGAGGCCGGCCCCGAGGAGCCGTGGTCGAGGCGCAAGTCGATCTCGATCCTCGCGGCCGTCGCGATCGGCCTGGCCTTGATGAGCGAGCTGCTCACCGACGCCATCGACCCGGCCGCCAAATCGCTGGGGCTCACGCCGCTGTTCGCCGGGGTGTTCCTGCTGGCGCTCGTCGGGAACGCGGCCGAGATCATCAACGCCGTGCGGTTCGCCCGCAAGGATCAGATGGACCTGGCCATCGGCATCACGGTGGGGGCCAGCACGCAGGTGGCGCTCCTGGTGGCCCCCCTGCTCGTCCTGGCCGGCTGGGGGATGGGGCGGGACATGAATCTCCTCTTCAGCCGGTTCGAATTGCTGGCGATCGGCGTGGCGGTCGGCGTGGCCCGGAGCCTGCTCTACGACGGCAGCTCGAGCTGGATCGAAGGGCTGATGCTGCTGGCGCTCTATGCCATGCTCGGGATCGGCTTCTATTACCTCCCGGCCGAGCCCTCGCCGGTCTTCTTGCCGTAGGCGTGGTATGCAACGAGCCTCCGCCGACATCCGCAACGGAGGCCGGAGGAGGCTCGAAGGATTGACCCGATCCGATTGCGGCGGGCTG
>CALKTZ010001276.1 GCA_937997355.1 uncultured Planctomycetales bacterium
AGGCGTCGAAGACTCGGCCCGCCTCGGCATCCAGTGAATTCCCGGCATTCCCATCGAGCGAGGCGAACGAAAAGCGCCGAGACGATGTCATATCAGATCTTCCAATTCTTGCTTCAGCGCCGCCATGGCGCGGAACCAGAGCTTGTAGACCGCATTCGGGCTGCGTCCGAGCCGTTGGGCGATTTGATCGACGGGGACGTGCTCCAGGCTACGGAGGATGAACACCTCTCGGTAGTGGGGAGGCAACTTTTCCAGCGCATCGGCCAGCAGCACGGCCCGCTCCCGATTCTCGAGCCGGGCGCTGGGGGACGAGAGGGGGGACGCCAGGGCGTCCTGAACCGTCGTGCTGGAGCGCAGGATCGCCTCGTCGAGCGACTCCTGCCGCCTCACGTCACGGCCCCGGCGGCGGTGATATTTGGCCTCGTCGGCGATGTTGCGGACCAGGATCTGGCGCAGCCACGCGACCAGCTCGGCCTCGGTCTCGCCGAGGAACCGGCCGAATTCGCGATGGGCCTTCAGGAAGGTCTCCTGCACGACATCGGACGGGTCAACCCTCACTTGCAGCGCGCCATCGATGACCGACCGGGTGACGAGCCGCAAGTAATTGCGATACAACTCCAGCAACCGGCCCAGCGCGGCCTCGTTGCCTGCCCGGGCCGACTTCATGAGTTGCGCTGGGTCCGTTCCGGACTCGGCCATGGGATCTGTTCCAAAGTCTCGCCCACCCGGAATCAGTCTACGTCCCGACGCACGCGATTGAAACCGATCGCGCCGATCACGCCGAGTCCGACCATGACGATGCTCAACGGCTCGGGAACCGCGGTGACCGTCAAGGCATCAATCTGAGGACCGGCTATGTCCGGAACGGATGTCGTGTTGAGGAATTCGAGGCGGGTTACGGCCTGCGTCGCATTGATGATGAACGACTCAATCATCCACCCCGAATTCGAGAGGTCATGGGACGGAACGGCGGAGAGGTTCGCGACCGTCTCGCCCCCCCAGCCGACTTGCATCGTCACCGTCTCCGAGGCAAATGGATTGGAAGCAAATGCGAAGGAGATGATGTAGGCCGTCCCAGGGATCGTTGCCAGATCCTGATAGATGCTACCATTGTTGCCTTGAGTGGCGGAGAGTTGGAGAGCCTGGTGGCCCTCATAGGGCCTGTCCGACAGGCCAGGATTAAATTGATTCGTGAAAAGCGCGGTGCTCCCTTGACCGACGGTCCAGCCCGCGAACGACTGGCCGGAAGAATAGATGTTGTAATAAAAACCCACAACGACGGGGGCTTCGAAGTCTCCATTGACGACGATATTGGCGCCCAGGGCATTGCCCTGCGTGGCGGCGGAAAGTATGCCCAGGACAATCAGGTTGAGAGTCATCCGGCTCATTCGTTCAAACTCCTTTGCAACGTGTTGACGATCTAAAGATGGCGAGGCTCCGACCGACGAAAAGTCGCGACCAGGTCATCGGACGGATCGGTCTTCGAAAGATGCTGTCGCAGCAGGAAACTGCCGATCTCGGGCAGCTTCCCCCCTGGATAAGACGACATCCCTGGATTGATTTGGCCGCGTGAGCCGAAAGTTTTTCGTGAATTCTTCAGGAGAGATGAACGTGCACCGCAGAAACACGGCAACACGAATCAGAAGTGATGGTTGAAGCTCTTCGGCGGCACCGTGATCGGGGGTAGGAAATCCGGCCAAGAAAGGCTCACGCCGCGGCCGGGTTGGGCTGAATTGCTTGTGAGAGAACCCGCCTTCCTAAGCTTTGAACGCCAGGATCGCGTCGAGCGGCGAGGCCGCCCACCCGCGACAGTTCGTGTGGGTGATCTCTCCGGCAATAAAAGATTAAGATCCCACGAGCGACCGGAGTCATTTTTCTTTGTGAACGAGGCGAACCTCCCATGTCCAAGTTTTTAAGCGACATCAACCGATGAGAACCGTCCGAGCGCTCTTGTCTCTGATCGTCTGGTCCATCGGCATGGCCTCGACGGTGAATTCCTCGGAAGTCCCGCGGCCGATCGTGATACGCGACGGCTCGATCCTCGATGTCGCCCGCGGAAAAATGCTGCCCGGTCGGACGTTGGTTCTCGCGGACGGGAAAATCCGAGCGATCGGCACCCCCGAGTCTCCGGTGGAAGTGCCTCCGGGAGCCTTGACGATCGACGCGAAAGGGAAGTACCTGATCCCCGGTTTGATCGACGCGCACGTGCATCTCGTCCTGGTGATGACCTCGGCCCACCTGACCGGCGAAACCATCCTGCCCCTCTTCCTCGCCGCGGGGGTCACGTCGATCCGCAACGCGGGGGACGAGATCGTCCCGGAAACCTTGATCGCCCGATTCGCGGACAACCACCCGGAGAGTTGCCCGAAGGTCTTCCTGTGCAGCCCGCTGATCGACGCCGATCCGCCGTTCCACAACTTCGAATCTCCCGCGATGGTCTTCGGGCGGGCGCTGACGGACCCCGCCAAGGTCCCCGCGTTCGTCGAAGATATGGATGCCTGGGGTGTCACCTCGCTGAAGCTTTATGTCGGAGTTCCCCGATCGATCGGCCGGCTCGTGATCCAGGAGGGGCACAAGCGAGGGCTCAAGGTGATCGGCCATCTCGGTCACTACTCCGC
>CALKTZ010001277.1 GCA_937997355.1 uncultured Planctomycetales bacterium
GGCGTCAATGTGCCTGGATTGAGATGTTTCAATGCTCAAGGCTCGTTCGCCCCCTTCTTTCGCCTCCCGCGAAACCTTGCGGGCCGGGCGGTGTTTAATGGGTAGAGGAGGTTGTGTGTCATTACGTAGTCACCAAGCGCACCGCGATCATCCCGGCATGCCGGCTGCGGTGACGGTGGGTGGGGGTGGTTTAGACGGTCAGCGGTTGCGATTGTCGACAGCCGCGATTAGCCAGCCGAACGCGAATGCTGTGGCGGCTATGGCGATATTCTCGAAGGTCATACGGCCACCTTCTTGGATTTGGAGCGGGGCTCGTATTCCGGCTTCGGCTGGAGTGCGGCCTTGATCTTCCGATAGCTCTTAGCGCTGACGAGCTTGGAATTGTTGACCCCACGATACGTGGGAATCTTGGCCCCGGAGATGATTCCGGAGATTGCCGGGCGGGATTTCCCCGTCTCCCGGGCGATGTCCGAGATTGAATAAAACTCTTGCGTGCTCATGTCTCCGTCTCTTGGCCCCGTTGTTTCTCGGTTGGTCACAACAAGAGTAAGATTATCTGGAACACAGATAGAAATCAACTATGTAGCAGAATATTTCTTGGAATTATTTCTGATGCCGATTGCAAACTTTGAGTGGGATTGCAGTTATGGAGAGATGGAAAATTTAGAAAAGGAACTCCTGGCCAAGCTTGTGCCTCTGATCGGTAATCAGTCGGCGCTTTCAAGGAAGACAGGAATTGCGCAATCGGCAATAAGCGAGATCCTCTCGGGGAAACGACGCCCGTATTTCGATCAGCTAGTAGAGATCGCAAAAGCTTTAGAGGTGAGCCTGGACTATCTCGTAAGCGAGACAACAGGCAGGCCAGCGGGGTACGGCCTCACTCAGGACGAGATGTATATCCTGAAGATTGCAAGGGACATGGAGCTTGATTCGAGTCAGGTCAATAAGCTGATCAAACTCGGGCTTCAGAAAGAGAAGCAGGACGCCGCGCCCGTGGAGATCAAGCACGGGCTTCCCGATGCGCCGAAACCAAAGCTAAAGAAGTCAGGCGGGTGATAGGACAAGAAATCCGTCGTCGCCCTGTCTCTGGGCATTTGCGGGCCGCATTTGAGGCGGCAGGGCATTCCACTTGGCCGTGTTCCAGAAGATAACCCGAACGCCTCGGTCGGCTACGGTCCACTCCGACTTGCTCGGCTCGGATATCACCGTCCTGTCTTCCTCGACATCGACGACACGCAGCTTGTGAATCGGCTCGTCGCTGAGCTTTCGTAAGGCCATTTCATGGACCCTTGGAGAGAAGGGTTAAGCGGGGTGACGGGTCAGGACTTGCGTTCAGCGGCTTCCCAATGCGTGATGGACTCCCTTGCGAGCATGCTGGCCATGGTGACCACCGCGAGCAATAGTGCCGCCTTTATGTCGACATCGATGATCAAATAGCTGGCCGACACGATGAGCGCGACGGCTCCGACGTTCCAGACGGTCAGGAAGAGTATCCCGAGTTCCCTGATAAAGAAGTTGCCCACAAGCATTGCTCCCCGAGCCGGAATAATGAGAAGGAATCTCGATGCTCGACACGATCGCCGACTGGTTCACGCCCGAGAGATTGCGAGCTATCGCATGGACCATGCTAACCGTTGTAGGCGTAGCCGCCCTTACTGAATACGGCAAACAAGTAGGCACTTTTGCCGTTACTGCAACTAAAGCCGTTTTCCTTTGGCTATTGTCATTCGTTCGAAAGCCGAAATCGGCCGCCCCCAAGCAGCACCGCCGGCCAAGGGCGAAGCCTCTCGCCTCCGAAGGTGGGATCGGCCGCGAGACGACCGCCGGCCCGGAACCCAATCCTCCGCAGCCGATCACGAGCCCCGAGAGCGACGTCAAAACCCGACTCGTCTCGATGGGGGCCACTGGGGAGTTGGGCCAGCTAGACGACGCCGATAAGGGTGACGAGAACGACGAAAACGAACAGGCTCGACACTGAGCGTTTCGTTGCGGGTTGCCATCTCTCCGTGCCTCATCCTGGGGACCATCAGGACTGCCAACGCTCACCATCGAGCAACGAATAACTTCGTGCACAGTTATCAATAATAGTAATCGATCAAAATCTTACCTGCCGAAGAATTGATCCTCCACGATACCTACACAAAGCGACAAATCCAACGGCTTTCGTGCCAAAACGTGCCATGTCCTTTTGCGGCATCAACCCATTGGATCTTACGCGATCGCGCAGGTCGGCCGAATTTGGCGTGATCCGATCATATTGCCGACGCCAGCAATATGGTGTACGGGTGTATCTTAGTGCGGCGGGGCAGGATTGCAAGATGGGTGCATCAAATAATTTGCACTTATCTTTTGCCTTATGTATCTCGGCCTGATCGGAATGCAGAGGCTGTCTGCCTCACTTGCAATCCCCCGCCTTCCGATATCCTTTCCCTTCCGCCTCCACCGCCGACCCGAACGCCACGCGATTCACTTCCTTCATCCTCGCCACCGACCGGCAATTCGGCGTGTGGTAGATCCGGCTGTTCTTATTCCCGATCACCCCTGAGCCCACCACGGCCTCGCCGCCGCGTCTCCACTCCCACGGTGCGACGGGATTCGGCCCGGACCATAAACCGCGTTTGGCGGCCTTGGCCTCGGCCTCCAGGCTGGCCAGCTCGCGGTCGGCCGGGGCATATTGGCGATACCACCAGGCCCAGCCGGATCGGACTAGCTCGCGGTTGAGCGACCGGCCATCGGGTAGGATGATCTCCGCGACCGTGCGGCCGTAGCGATCGGTGGTGTGGACCTTGACTGTCACCTGCCGCCCGAACGCGAGATCGGATGCGGCTTGCTTGGCCCGCTGCCCGAAATCCTGGCCCGATTCGGGGGCGTCGATCCCCCAGAGCCGGACGCGGACTTGCTGCTTGGCTCCGGTCAGCACCGTGACTGTGTCGCCGTCCGAGACGCCGACCACGCGGCCCGGGAAGTCGGAGGGGGGAGACGGAGCGGCTGAGATCAGGCAGGCCAGGATGAGCAGGGGTGAGAGGGTTCGCATGAGCCTATCATAGCCGATCGGGCGATGCGAATCACCGGGAGGACTGCATCCGCCGATAGGTCTCCCCGTAATATTCCCGCTCCCACTCCGCGCGGCCGAATCCCGTCCCCCGGTCGCCGAAAAGCTCGTCAACCCGCAAGTGCTCCCGTTTCCATCGACCGCCGCCGAGCATGCCGTAGTTCGGATGCACGGGGAGTCCGTGTACCGCCAGGTATCCGAAGATGTCCGCCGTCTTCCACCAGCCGATCGGGGCGCAGGCGTTGGCCGACGACTCGCCGAACTTCTTCATCCGGATCTTGCGGCCCCGCGATTCGTCGGCGCGTATGCCGCTGAGATGCGGCAGCCCCAGCGACCGGAACGCGGCGTAGAAGATCCGGTCCTTCGCGACCTCGGTCTCGTCGGACGACAAGCCCTCGGGGATCGCGGTGTAATCCGCGATCAACTCGCGGTAATCCACGTCGAACGCCGCGAGGAACGCATCCCGGACCCTGTACGACTCGGGATTCGTGACCGGCACGGCTTTGATGTGGACGAGCGGGATTCTGGTCCCCGCGCGGACGCACAGGTGGGCCAGGACGACCGAGTCCTTGCCCCACGAGACTGAGGCGTAGCACGGCCCGCGTGAGGCGAATTCCCGGATCGCCGCGATCGATCGCGCGGCCTTGTCCGCGAGCCTCGGTCGGGCGCCGATGATCTTGTCGGCCGACTCCAGTTCGGCCCAGAGTTCGAGATCCTTCGCGGTGTGGCGGGGGGACGGGATCAGCATGACCGGAAGACTCCGCAGCCCATCCGCTGCTTGCCGCCCAGCCCGTGCTCCTGGATTCGCAGCGAGTCGGCGTCGGACAGGCCGTGGAACGACACTCCGTAGCCTACGACTCGTTTTCCCGCCACATGCAGGACGCCGCGTCTCTCGACGTGAGGGGCAGCCGAGACGCCGATCAACCCAAGCTGCTTCAGCGCCGACGCCCGGAACGATTGGTCGCATGTTGCATTTTTGATGATCACCAGCCTCGCGCGGAGATCGGGCGACGATCGCAGCGGCCGGATACTCGGCGTGCCCAGTGACACCGCCACGCCCCCCACGTCGAGGCGGTCCAGCCCAGAGTAGAACATCGCCCCCGCCTTCGCCGGGTCGGCGATTCTGATCGTCAGCGAATCGAGGATCTCGGCGATCTGGACCCCCGGTTCGCCGTGCGCCACCATGCCTGCCCGGCTGAGGGCCGAGAACAGGGCGTACCCGTGACCGGGACGCAGCCCCGGATGCGTTGCAGGCCAGGTGATCTCTAGCATGGCACGACGATCTCCGAATATCGCTCGGGATGCCAGTATGGAGGACAGACGCCCCCGAAATCCTGTTTGAACCCGACGAGATCATCGGGCAGCCAGTCGCCGGCCGGCAGCGTCCGCATCAGCACCGTGCCGTGCTCGCTCGGGGCGAACCACGAGTAGTCGTGATCGAGCTTGTCGACCGTCCAGTCGCCGACCATCCCATCGCCGACCGATCGCTTGCGGCCGATAAACCGGACATGGCTTTTCAGCGTCTTGAGCAGGATCTTGCGGTTGCCGAACGCGAACCAGCAGACCTTATCGACCAACCGCGTCCGGTGCGGGACTCGCCAGCTCTTGGTCCACGAGTTCGTGGTCGCGACGACGTGCCGGGCATTCTCGGCCAGCAACGCCGCCTTCTCGACGCCGATCCGCTTGTTGATATATTGCACGCCTTCCGCGTGAACGCGCCCCAGGATCGGATTGGAGCAGCATCCGACGAGCCACGGGCCGAGCCGCGCCCGCTTGATCGGGATCGGGATCGCGCCCATGGGCGGCGCGGGCAATGCCCGGTCGACCTTGTATCCCGGCTCGCCCGCATGGTGATGCAGGCTCATGGCGTATTCGAGCAGCGAGTCGAGGTGGGGCGCGTCGCCGTCGAGCGGCTTGACGAGTTTCGCCGTGACGAGCAGTCCGCACGCCTCGCTCATGCCGCCTCGCCTTTCTTGGGCTTCGCCGGCTTGGGCTCCTTGGCTTTCGTCGCGAATGCCGCTTCGAGCCACGCCACGGCCTCATCCTTGACCGACATCGCGTAATCCTTGTAGGCGTCGATCAGCCCCGGCACGTCCTCGCCGAAATCGAGGATCGACAGCCCGAGCCTGCCGTGCCCGCGTGCCGCCTGCCCGCCGACCGTGCCGCCTGCGGCCTGCCAGAGCTGGAGCGACCAGAGCAGAGCCCCGAGTTCCAGTTCCGACGAATGCGGGACCGTGAACCCCAGGAGGAACGCGGCCCCGCGAGTGATCGCCTGGCCCGCGAAGATCATCAGGTTCGATTTCCTGTCGGAAACCTTCGCGACTCCCTTCGGGATGATCGCGTCGAGCTGGGGCCACGGCACGTACGGCGTCTCGACCCACCATTCCTCCGATTTCTTTCCGGGGGCCGACTGCGGCAAGGTCGCCGCGTCGATGTCGCCGATGAGCGGGGCGAGCCCCTCCATGAAGGCGTTGTAACCGGCGGTCGTCGTGCCTTCCACGCGGCACGGTTCCTTTCCGCTGGCCAGGTCGGTCTTCGTCTTCACCGCGTCGGCCCGGATGTACTGGTATCCCGTGATGAACGTCTCGGAGGCCCGCAGCCGCCTCGATCCGAGCGTCTCCCCCGGGAGCACCGACGCGAGGTAGGGATGGTTCTCCTCGCAGGCCATCGTGCCCCGCCAGACCTGGAGCGAGCCCGCGAGGATCTGGTCGGGCAGGCAGCCGCCGAGCAGCCTCCCGAGCGGCCAGAGTCGCTGGAAGTCCGCAATTCGCCGGGTGTCCTCCCGGCCGCCCCCGTCGGTCAAGTTCCCGCCGTGGAACAGGAAATTCAGGTGCTTGAGCGTCAGCTTGCCCTTGAGGCCATAGGCGTCCACCAGCCATTGCATCCCAGGGTCGCGCACGCAGCGATGTCGGATCGCGTTTCCCGAGAGACACGGGATCATCGCGACGCCCCTTGGCGTGACGACAGCCTCGCGAGCCACGATCGACTCGTTGCCGGACGATCCGCTCATGTGCGTGATCGGCGACAGGGCCTCGGCGTGACAGAGGATCGTGTAGGATTTGCTCACAGTTCGATCTCCTGTGACTTGACCCGCTCCCACCTGGCCCGCCCGTGGACGATCACGGCGTAGCTGTGCGAGGCGATATGCTGGAGGAATCCGAATCGCCACTCGGGGGGCCGGACGGCGAACAGTTGCAAGGTCTGGCCGAGCGGCTCGCACGCGGCGGCCAGGGCAGGCTCTGCCTGCACCGACTCCAGGCAAAGCGAGACGAATCGGTCGAGGTCATCGTCGGAGACCTTGGCCAGCGAAGTCTCGAACGCCTTGGCGATGTGCTCCCAGAGGGCCTTCCGGTCGCCGGGGACGTTATACAGGCTCGCCAGGATCGAACAGAGCCTGCTGATGCAGTCCCTGATTTCCGCCTTCTCGCTCGCCCCAGTGTCCCTCGACAGCGGGTCTTCGAGACCGGCCAGCTTCCGCCGGAACGCCTCCGCGTCCAGCACCCGGAGCGGCGGCGGGGACGGGGATGTCGCCTGGATAGACACTCTCGCATACCTCTTTCTTGGGGGTGAGCCACGCGGCCAGCCGCGACAGCGGCGAGCCGTAATTGTGCAGCCAGTCGTCCAGAATCTCCTCGCCGTCCGCGTACCGCCCGATCACCTTGATCGCGAGATTCGCGTCGATCGGCTCGGCGAGCGACGGCTTTCCCGACGCCGCCGCGATCTTCGTCGTCGTGACGAGGAGCCGTTTCAGTTGCTCGGGCCGGAACGTAATCCGCTCGGCCTCCAGCGTGACCGTGATCGGGTCGCGTGCGTGGTTGACCACGCCGCGATAGAGCTGGTGCGTCTGCCCGGAGTCGGAGAGGACCAGGGCGAACGGGGCTTGCGGCGGGTCCAGGCAGAGCGCCCGGAGTTCCGCGATATGGGCCTTCGTCGCGGCGAACGCACCGTCGGGAGAGACGACCCACGAGTACCCGCGCATCATCTTGCCCGCCCGGCATTCGCCGCCGAGCAGCGTGATCTCGGCGGACTCCCGCAGGCAGGCCACGCAGCCGCCGCAGACCCACGGCGAGCCCGGGGCCGCGACCCCCGACCGGCCCGTGAACGAGCTTTTCACGTATTCCGACGCGGGGTGATCCTCGCCGCACGCCGCGCCGCAGTAATAGCAGCGATGCGGCCCGGACGGGACGACCCCCGCGAGCAGTGACGGGACGGTGATCAACGCACTGTCCTTGTATCTATTCGAGTAGATAGTTTCAATCAACTTTATCTTAGGGGTCCAGCAATCAATAGTCAATATGATGTGATCAGCTTTCGCTACCTCCGCGCACGAAAAAAGCCCCGCCGAACGAGTCGAGGGGGCTTGGCGGTCAGCGGGGGTTTGGTTGCGACAGGCATCGGTGACATTCGATCCGCGTGACTTCGCGGGAGAGCTTGGAGCGTGCTGCAATATTACGCGAACTTGCCCAACACCAAGGGCGTCGAATTGCGTTAAATACCATAGAGATGATCACATTTTCTCTTGGGTTAACGCATGTCAAAGCAATCCCGCAAGATCCTCGACGCCCTCTCGGGCATCCTGATGTTCGCCGCCTTCCTGACGGTCCTCTGGATCGCGAGTTATTACGCCGGGTCAGACCGCCAGTTCCGCGAGGCGATGCGTGCCGCGGCGAAGCCTTTCGTCAGCCACGACGATCAGGTCTTCGGGCGTCCCGTCGAGGATGTGATCCGGGACATGGGCGGGGAGGTCAGCGAGGCGATCGAGGTCTACGACTGAGGCAGGGGCTCGGCGTCGAGGACGCACTGCGGCGCGCCGTCGCCGGGAGTGACCCACGCCTTGAAAACGCTCAGCGCCCATGGCAGAGCCGGGTCGTCTTTGGCCTCAATGAGGATCTTGGGCCAGCACCAGTCGTAATTGATCAGCACGAATCCCGCGAACCGACGCTTGCCGTAGTCATCCCCGGCGGCTTGCCGGAGGATCTCGCCGAGCAACTGCCGGTTGCTCCAGTCGACCTTGCAGCCGTCGAGCTTGCACTTGTAGAGGGCCTGCCATCGCAGGTTGCCGGCCTTGGTGAAATCGATGCCCGACAGGTCTTCGAGCACCAACTGCGGGGCATCCTTGAATTGCTTCGTGATCGTCTCTTCCCGGGTTTCGTCGCTCATGACTTACTCCCGCACGACCCGCATTTGCCGCCCGATTTGATCGCCGGCCACTTGCCGGCCGGGCACGATTCCGACGCCATTTTGGCCTTTGGCACCACGAAGCAGCCGCACTTGCCGCACCGCCCGCCGTCGTGGAACTCGCACGACGCGCAAACCGCCAGCCGTTGGCCGAGCACGTCGGCCGGCACCCACGCGAATCCGTTAGCCGCATGCCGCACCACGGCCCGGACGAGACTCGTGGCCTGCTTGACGACGCCCGGGGCTTTGTACGGCTCGCCGGCCTCCTGGGCGAGCGCGAACGCCCGATATTGAGCCCTTACGGTCGGGTCCGGATGTTCGAAGGCGAGGTGGCGGTAACGCTCGACGCCCGTCCGCTCGACGAGTTTCTCGACGGCCTCTTGAGGGGTCATAGGGTGATCACGAAGGTCCGGAAGCCATCGGTGTAGAGGTCGCTCGGATTGCCGGCAGTGAATGTCAGCGAGAGCGGCGAGCATGTCGAACTCGTCAGGCTCAAATGCCCGGTCGCCGAGTTGTCGGTGTTGTAGCCGGCATAGGAGATGTCGCAGCTATACCGCGAGTGATTCCAGTTCACCCGGAGGGTTGTCCCGGAGCCGTCGCAATTGAGCTGAAACGAGATCGATCCTTCCTCGGTCCCGTATAGCTTCTCTTCGCAATTACTCAGCCAGTACGAACCGAAAGTGACGAGCGTGGCCGACCCCGCGCCGACGGGGCCAGTCCAGGAGACCGTCAGATCCTCGATCGGCAGGTCGCATGGGTTGCAATCCCGGTCCTTCGGGCATGGGCCGTCCTCGACGGTGAACGAGGAGAATCCCTGCTTGAGATTGAGCGAGCACAGCGAGGGGACGGTGTACGTGACCGAGAGCGGGTCGCAGGTGTATCCGGGCGCAAGCTCCAGTACCCCCGTCGTGATCACGTAGGTGTCGGAGATGCTCGTGCAGGTCGTGTCGTTTTCGTAGCCCCGGATCGTGATATCCCAATTCCCGCCCGTGCATTTGAGCGTGAAGCTGATCGACATCCCGTTGCCGTAGGAGAGGCAGCCCGAGGTCCAGGTGCCGGCCACACTGTTGTAGGCGAGCGGCGCGAAGCCGTCCCCGGTGATCCGGTTGGTCCAGAAGAGGCAGAGCCCCTTGGCCGGGATGTCGCACGGCGTGCAGTCGACTGGCGGGATGGGCTCGGGGCCGCAATCTCCGTCGCCGAACTTGATGGCGATGTCGGCGTCGGCGATCGTGTAGATGTTGAGCGGCACGGGGACTGGTGGCCCGCTGACTGCCGGGATGACGCCCCAGAATGCGGCACAGAAGGGATCGCACGCATGGGCCTCGTCGTCGAACGCGAAGTCGCCGGCCGAATATGCCTCGACAGTCGTCGTGTTCGGCCCGCCGGCCACGGGGCATTGATAAGTCGGCCCGGGCGGCCCGCTCTCCCAGGTGATCTGGACCGGATTGCCGCCCTGCGGGAGAGCCCATGTCACGATGACGCCCGTCGACGCCGCGCAGCCCCCGCTGACCCCCGGGAAGTCCACCGCCATCGTGCAGACGAACGCGCCGATCCCGCCGCCCCAGGTCGGGTCGTAGATCGCCGTGCCGTCGCCGTATTCCGCGTCATGGAACGGCTGGACCCGAGATACGGGCTTGGCGCAGAGCGTGATCCCCGTGTTCCAGCAGACGTGCCCGTCGTCGGGGTCGAGCGTGATCCCCGGCGTGCTCCCGGGGGCGATCGACATGGGAGACTCGTGGATCGCGTAGAGGTCGACCGGGGTTACCCGGACGTAATAGGTGTCCGACGAAGGGACGGAGAGCGAGACGTGGCCGTCGACGTCCGTGGTGCCGGAGTCGACGAGCGTGGAGTACCCCGAGTCCGAGAAGATTTCGACCAGGGCGTCCTCGACGACCTCGTTGCAGCCGTAGATCGTGAAGACGACCGGGCCGCCGCAGCCGCAGGGAGCCCCGCCCGAGCAGGGGCCGATCGATCCGAGCCCGAAGCCCATCAGCCGCCTTCCGCCGCATAGCACTCGGACGAGATCACCCAGCAATACCCGTCGTCGGCGAATCCGATCGAGACGAAGACGCCATCCGGGATGTCGCCTCCTCCGGCGAAGTTGAAGACGTCCTGCTCCCAGCCGCTGTCGGCCAGGTCCGCCCCGTCGAACGACTGGATGCTCACGGTGCCGGTGCCGGCCGTCGCCCCCGATCGCGCGGTGATCGTGCCGACCGACTTGGCGATCAGCAGCCGCGAGCCGGGGATGACCGCGATCGCCCCACCGCTCGTGGCGTAGAGGCCCTCGCCGCCGACGATCCTGCCGCCGCTGGCCACGCCGACGATCTGATTGAGATCGTTCGCGGTAAGCTCGTGCCCCTTGGTGAAATTGGGGAATCCGCTCACTGTTCGTTCACCACCGTGAATTTCAGGGCGTCAATCACTTCCTGGAAGTTCTCGTACTGGTACACGTAATCGGACGAGCCCTTGACCTTGACGATGTCGAGCACGCCAGTGTCCGGCCTCGGCTGCATATTCCAGTCGTAGGACTGATGTTTGAAAGCGAGCGTCACCGACTGTGCCGACGAGCCGTCGGACTGGCTCACGGATTCGGTGTCGAAATCTTCGAGGAGCAGCGTCCCGCGAGCACAACCCAACAGAGCGGCATCATTGACGCACCCGAGATAGGGCTCGATCAGGAGCCACGGGAGTTGCGGCACTCGCGGGAAGTTGAGCGTCAGCGCCGACTCGACGATCCGCACGCCGAAGTCGCCCAGCAGTTCCTTGTTGTCGCTCTCGAACTCATACCCGCGTCCCTTGCGGGTGACGACCTTGCTCTTGGATTTCACCGACTGCTTGCAGCACACGATCGGGTTCGATGGGTCGAGCTGGTTCTTCTCGTCAGCCCCTTCTTCCTCGCTGTCGGAGCCCTGGCCCTGGAAGAAGGACATCTGGCCGAAGGTCACACTGACCTTGGCGTGAGAGAAGAACTCGCCGGGGAGCAAGCCGCCGTTTGGGATCGGCGATCCGGTCGCGCCGCACGGTTCCATCTCGAAGCTGAGGGCGTAGAGGTTGACGCCGGACGTCGTCGGGAAGCGATAGGGTACGTAGAACGTGAACGCCCCGTTCGTGATGGGAGTCCGCGCGACGAGCTGGTTTACGAAAGTGAACGCATTCTCCCACGTGACCACGTAGGGAACGACCGCCTTGTAGCCGTTCTCCGGATCTCCTGATATGGTGTATCCGTCGGTGAGGACGCTGTAAGGTACGGTGATGAGTCCCATGGTTTATGCGGAGCCAACGTGAATGGGTCGGTTGTTTAGCTGCCCGGACTGCGGAAATCAGGTCAGTGCGCAAGCGGTCTCTTGCCCCAAGTGCGGGCGAGTCTTGAAGAAACCGGCGAAGCAGTACGGATGCGGGACGCTGTTCGCACTAGCGTTCGCCGCGTTCATGGGCTTCGTCGTCTACAGGGCCGTGACGGCACCGAGGACGAATGTTGTTGCGCCAAATGCCAAGACGATCGTGCGGCATGAGCCGATCAAAGCTGCCGCATTAAGGCCCGCGCCTGTTTCTGATCCGAATGATCGATTCAAGCCAGGCGAGAGCGTGTGGGTGGTAAACAGGCCGGAAGCTAAAATTGCCGTGGTGTCCACCAAGTCAGGTTTCCTTCATATAGAAAATCCGACTTCTGCGAGAGTCATCGAGAAGGTTCCCGGTGCTGCTCCCGGCCAGACGGTTTCGTATGAAGTCGAACTCACAAGCGGGGAGCACGCCGGGCAAAGGGTCCATGCTGGCCAAGGCACGATGACCCGCGATCCAAATGTGCCGCCTCAACCGGAAGAGATTGCAAAGCCTAAGCCTGGCGGAGACCCGAGATTCACGAGCACGGACGCTTTCGAGCGATACCGCCGCCTCGCAACCGATGACATGCCCGAGTACACGGTCCTCTATTCAGGAAACATGCTGGGCGGTGGTCAGTCAGGGGATGTGCTGATTCCTTCGTTCTCCCGTTCGACCCCGATTGAAACGAGAGAACGTGTTGCCAGGAAAATCATGCAGCTTGAACAAATGATTCAGATCAGCATTTATTCTACGAACACCGCACACCGGGCTAACATTTCCGCGTCTTACTCGAAAGAACATCCGGGCGCGTTAGAGAAAGGCTTTCTTGGCGCTGTCCGCGACGGAAAGTTCACGGATTAACCGAGCACCGCAACCCTCGGCTTCTTCACCGCGTCGAGCACCTTGTTGTTGATCTCGTTAGCCTTTTTCGCCTCTTCAAGTTGCTGCTGCGGGACATCGCTTGCGTCGTTGAGTTGGGCGGCGCGGAGTTTCTCCGAGAAGTCCGAGGCGGTCACGACTACCGACTTGAAAGCCTCGTTTTTTCTTGTGGTGACATCCTGGACTGGCTTGGCAATCTTCTGAGCCTTCTTCGCCACATCGTCGAGCCGTTTTGCTTCGCGCTGGCCAATCCTTCCGAGGATCTCGTCTCGTTCTCGCTGCATTGACACCCAAACAGGCTTGGCCGCGTCCCTCATCTTCTCGGCGGTCGCGGTGAAGCCTTCGAGCATAGGCGTCCATTGAAAACCGGTCGCCGCTGCTGGATTTAGCAGGGACTGAACGGCCGACATGCCGAGGTTATGAAAATTCTTGGCGGCATTGACCATCACAGTGCCAACCGCATTGATCGCATCGCTGATCAGCTTGTACCAGTTGTCGGCGATGTACGTTGCGATATAAACAATGTCCTCGCCCAGCGTCTGGAAATAAGAGACGACGTTCGCGACTGCTTCCGTGGCGTTGAGTTGAACCAGCGACCAGACGTCAGAGAAGTTGCGAAGGACGAGGGCAGCAGTATCGATCTGGCCGACGACCGACTCAACCAGCGAATCGAATGCACCCTTGCTGGCCGACCATCCGTCGGCAAGGGCAGAAGCCGTGGAGTTGGCAATCGCCAGGACCTGATCGAAAGCTGGGAGAAGTTGAGTTCCAATGTCTGTGGCGAGATTCGAGAGTGTGCCCCAGAACTTCCGCGTCTGATTCTCGGTGCCCGATAAGGTGCGTTCTAAGTCGCCCTGAGAGGTGACCAGACCCTTGGATATCAAGGATGCCCGGGCCATGATTTTAGCGCCTTCATCAAGAGCATTTTTGTTCTTGATAAGGCCAATCGCAACAGCTTCTGCCGCGACCGCATCCTCTCTCAAAAAGACACCCACCGAACGAAGCGGTTCGATCTCGCCCGACAGTCCGGATCTGATTTTTTGAAGTGCATCAGCCAGTGGGATGTTGTGAAAGCTGGACATATCTGCGGCCAGTTTCACCATCTGATTGCTGAACGTGGCAGCTTCGGCGGCCCCTTGGCCGGCGCTTTTCGCGAAGATCCCAAAGATCGCCTGCGCGTCGAGCATTTCTTGCTTAGGCAACCCGAACGTCCTTGCCATGTCCTCCGATTGCTTGATAACGACATCGGCGGCGTTACCGAACACGGTCTTGACCTTGGACATCGTCTCACCGAGCGTCGATGCAGCCTTAATCGTTTTGTCGAAACTGCCGACAACAAGCCCTGCTGCCGCACGGGCAAACATCGTGGCAATGTTGCCAGCAAACGTTCCGGCGGCAACATTGGCCCGCGTAAGTCGAGCCTGCACGTTATCCATAACCTTCTCGAAGCCACCCTGGTCGGCCTTGATTTCGACGAACATCGAGGCAAGTTTAAACATTAGTGTTTATCCGCCGAGCATTTCGTGAAGTTCTTCGAATGAACTGAACGTCGTTCCGCCTTGATGCGGGTCATTCGGGTCTGAATAGTTGATGAGATTAAGGAGCTGCGACAGCGTGTGCTTGCAGACCTGCTCTCGGTCAAACCGCAACCGTTGGGCCGCCACGCGGAAGATCAGGCTCCAGTCGAGGGGTTTTCCGGAGCCCCTTCGGCTTTTGGGTCGTTCGTCTCCAGTTCGTGCGGCTCGTTGCCGAACAGTATCGCGAAGATCTTCGAGATAAGCTCCTCCTCCTTCGCTCTCAGGAGGGCGTGATACAGCTTTTTGGCCGATGCCGGTGTCGTCTCCGGCTGATGAATCAGAAGCCCGCGATACAGCGTCTCGATCTGCCCTTCGATCGTGCCGATCATGGCCAAGGAGCCGGCCGGCGTCCCGATTTGCGGTGGCCACGATTTAGCCTCGGCCCTGGCCCTGTCCAGCACATAATGCCGATCTTCGGCAGGCAGGCCCACGAGGCTGTCTTTGATCGAAGCGAGCGGGTGCGGCACATTCTTTCGAATCCAAGCCTGGAGTTCGGCGAGGTCTTCAATCCGGAACTCGCCGAACCTGTAGTCTTTCCCCAGGATCGGAAACACCCATTCGGGCTTGCCGCTCAATTGTGCAAGATCCATGTCTCTCCCCTGTTAGCTCGGAAGGTCCCACTCGCCTTTATTGCGGAACGACGCCGTGACCATCACCGCGTCATTGACGCCAGACTTGTACGACAATTTGGTGATCAGTGCGGTGCCGGTCAGGACATGGCCCGTCGTCATCGTGAGCTTGAGCACGGGGGTCGAACCCGGCGTGCAGAGCGCCGCAGCGGCGGTCGGCGGGTTGTCCGTGTCGTAGGGGAACTCGAACGTCCCGCTGATCTTCTTGAGCCCCGGGACGACATTGGAATAGCCGCCGTCGCCGGTATTGGAAACGTCGATCTCGTCGACCTCGATGTCGCACGACCAGTTGCCGATGTTCATGTCGACGGTGCCGCCGCTCCCGGCCTCGACCGTCCCTTCAACACCAGAGAATCCTCGCGGCATTGTCTCGCCTCCGAATTATGAAAGAGCCGTTGTGAGTGCTGTGAATTACGACGACGCGCCGAGGAGGATCAGGTAGTAGGACTGCCCGCTCGTGCCGGCCAGCTTGAGGATGTCGGCGGTTGAGTTGGTGACGGCCCATCCGGTGGCGTCGGGGGTCGCTGCGGCGAAGAAGGCCCCGGGCGGCAGCGTGAGTGTCCCGGTGCCGTTGAGCAGTGTCGCCCAGGGATTGGTCCCGTTGCCGACCGTGATGCTGTTCGACGCGGAGATGTTCACGATCACGATGCCCTTGATCCGGGCGGCCGAGATCGTCGTCCCGAAGCTGTCCGTCAGGACGCCCGAGAGGTCGACGTTGTCCGTCGAGCCCGAGAAGGTACGCTGGCCCTGGTAGAGGATGTTCCCCTGGTTGGCCCCGGCCCCGTCGGTGTAGCTGATCTGGGAATTCAGGTTCGCCGGGATCTTGATGGCCGGGTTCAGCCCGACCGCCCGCGTGTCGATGAGATTGGCGATCACCGACAGCGTTCCGCTGATGCTCATATCGATAGCCTCGCTTACATGTTCCAGGGGATGTCGAACGTTACTCCGGCGATCCAGCAATCCTGCCCATCTGGCCCGCGTCCTTCGCCGACGACGGGCGCGATCATCGCGTCGGGCCGCACATGCCACACCGCATTGCCGCCGACGACGAGCGGGGCTCCCTTGATGGCGGATCTCAGCGTCTTGGCGAGAGCCCATGCGTCTCCCGATGTCGAGGCGTGGCAGTTCATCTGCACATGCGAGCGGTAGGATTGGCCGCCGCCCGTGGTCATCAGCTCGACCTCCTCGCTCACCAAAAAGAACGTCGCATACGGCAGGTCGGTCGTCTCGGGGGCCTCCAGGTGCCAGAGAGCCCCGTCGGCCGTGTAGCCGGTGCCGTTGGCGTCCCACCAGGATTGCAGGGCTTCGAGGACGTCGTCGCCCGCGTAGACGACCGGGGGCGATCCGCCCGGCGAGACGAGCCCCCCGAGCCATCGGGCGATGATCGATCGGTATCCGCCCATTACGAGGGGTCGACTCCCGTGATCGGCTCGGCCCCGGCATCGGTCGTGACGGTCGCCGTCCAGGCCGGTGTCGAGTCGTCTTCCTTGGTCACCGTTAGCGTGTTGCTGGAGACGGAGAGCTTGTTACGCAGGGCACGCAGGGCGTTGAGCATCGACCGCGCGGCCTCGCCGGTGATCGCGGTCCAGTCGCGTTTGAAGATCGAGTCGACGCCCGCAGTCGTCAGGCCCATATTGTCGCCCGCCTGGGAGGCCGTCTTGGCGGCGTCGTAGGCCGATGTGAGTTCGTACCCCGTCTTGTCCACGGTCACCGTGGGCGTTGCCGCAGTGGCCGCCGTCGTGATCGACGTTTTCATCGTTGCCGTGAAGTCGCCGTTGGTCGGGGCAT
>CALKTZ010001278.1 GCA_937997355.1 uncultured Planctomycetales bacterium
CCGATCTCGCTGGAAGGAAGATGCGCCCGCCGATGTGCTGGAAGCTCAAATCGCGCTGAAGAACAAGAACATCGCCGCGGCCCGGGAGAGTTTCGCCAAGGCCCTGAAAAAAGATCCCAGCAACAAGCTGGTTCAGTTCTGGAAAGCGAAGCTCGACAGCCAATCCGGAAATGCCAACGAAGCGACCCAGGCCCTGGAATCGATTGCTCACAGCAAGGCGATCAAGGAAGTCGAAAACGGCGTAACCCTCGAAAGCGCGGCGCAGTCGGCCCTCGCCAATCTCTCGCTTCGCTCCGGCAAGTTTGATGACGCCATCCGTCGATTCGAGGAATTGAAGCGTGCCAGCCAGAGCGGCACCCTCAGCCGCGAGGATCGCTGGCAATTGATCACAGCCTATGCCGCCAAGGGACAGTGGGAGATCGCCAAGCGGGAAATCGCCACGATCCTCAACGACGCGAACAATCCGCCGACCGAGGATGAACGAGTCCGCGGCTCGAATTTCTACCGGCAGAACAAGGATGAGGCGGCCGCGCAAGCTCAGCTCGAATATGTCCTCAAGACGAATCCTGCTCATTCCGCGGCGGCCGTGACCAACGCCTTCTTCCTCAACAAGGCGAAGAAGGGGCCTCAAGCGATCGCCGTCCTTCGCAAGGCGATCGACACCACCGCGAGCCGTAAGCAGAAAGTCCCTGCTGTGATGTTCGTGATGCTCGCCGCGATCGAGCACGAGAATGCAAAGCCTGAAGAGGCGATGGCCCGATCCGTCGCCGTCATTGAGGAAGGTTTGAAGGAGAATGCCGCGGAATCCTCGGATGATCCCGAGGCACTCGACCTGATCCAAGCCAAGTACTACGTCCTCTCTTCCGGCGGCGATCGAAAGGGGGCCAACGAGTACATCGAGACCCTGGCGAAGACGAATTCGAATGAAGCGATTCGGCGGTTGCTCATCAAAATCTATCGGGACCAGAGGAACTATTCTGCGGCCGAACGCGAGCTCCGGGCGCTTTTCAAAGAACATCCGGACGAAGGGACGCTCGCCGCGGCGATCGTCCAGGTCGTCTCGCTTGAAGCCTCGGAAGCGACCTCGCGTGGCGACGTCGAGAAGGAGAAATCCCTCAACGCGTCCGTCGAGGAGATGGTCCGGGAATACAAGAAGCAGTTCCCCGACAACGTGACGTTCCTCCAGGCGGAGTGTGATCTCGCGGCCAGGAACGGCGATTTCCCTCGGGCCATCGCCGTGACCCACGAGATCGACAAGCTCGAGAAGGAATCTTCCCTGGGGCCAGTCCTGCGTGCCCGCATCTTCGCTTCGGCGGGCCGGCGGCGTGAGGCAGCCCAGGCATACGCGGAGGCCGTGGACCGTCGCCCTCGTGAACTCGATCTGAGGATTCTGCTCGGTCGCGCCAAGCTGCAAAACGGCGAATTCGACGAGGCCCTGCTTCAAGCCAAGCATGTCCTGGAAATTGACAACGACCAGCAAGACGCGATCCTGCTGGAAGCGAGGGCCTTGATGGCGACCGGCTCCACGGAGACCGAACGACAGACGGCCCTTCGAAAAGCTTCGACGTCATTGCAGGCCGCCATCAAGGCCGACCCCAAGCTCGTCGAGGGCTCGCATCTCCTCGCCGAGGTTGAGCTCCGGCTCAAGCGGCGAGATGCCGCGATCAGCGTCCTGAAGGATGACCTCAAGGCCAATCCGGAAGACGCGGAAGCCCTGGCATTACTGGTGCAAATCCTCGCCCAAGGGCGTCCCGCCGATCAGCAGGGGACGGCCGCCGATCTCGCCGATGCCCAGAAGATCGTCGATGAGGTCCAGAAGCGAGATCGCCGAGGGTCGATGAGCCTCGCGGCGGCCGTCGGATTCCACAAAGCCGGACGCTTCGACAAGGCGGAGCCACTCGCGAACAAGGCCGCGACCCAGCTCGACACCCCCTCGGCCCACCTCAATTATGGAGACCTGCTCCTCTCGATGGCGGAAGCCTCGACCCAGGATCCGGCCCGCGCAAAAACCTACTTCACCCGCGCCGTCGAGCAATACGACGCCGTCCTGAAAGCCCAGCCGAACTCGGTCGAGGCGGTCAATAACAAGGCCTGGATTCTCCACTCCTACCTCGGCGAAAACGCAAAGGCGCTGGAGCTGACCGAAGAATTCCTCAAGCGGGCGAAGCCGGAGTCGCTCCCGGGCGAGTTCTACGACACGCTCGGCGCCATCCAGGAAGCCGCCGGGCAGAAGCGCGAGGCGGAAGAGTCCTACCAGTTGGGCCTCAAGAAGTCTCCCGATCATCCGGTCTTGCACTATCACTTCGGTCGGTTGATCTCCGGAGATCGGACCCGCGCCGAACTGGCCCGGACTCACCTCGCCAAAGCCCTTGAATTCCGCGATCGGCTGAACCCGACGATGGCCAAGGAAGCGGCGCAGCTCTTGCAGCATATCAACAGTCCGTCGGCATCGAACAGCAACTGAGCGCTGGCGATCGAATGAACCGATCGACCCGAGCCGGCCCAGGTTTTCGAGCCTGGGCCGGCTCGACTTCGAATTCGTCGTTGTGTTAAATTCGGCGGTGCGAGGTTGGCCAGAATCGTCCAGCTTTCATCGGAAAGCCCTCCGGCTGTCCGCTCGACTGGAATCCCAAATCCCGCTTCGGAGAACTCTTGTTATGTCGCAAGGACGACTCATGATCCCCTTCAAGTTCTGCTCCGTCTTGGCCATCGGCCTCGGCGTCCTCACGGGTTTCTCAGCCGGAACGGCTTCCGCGCAGGAGGAGAAAGGCAAGAATCCCGTCGTGGTGCTGGATACCTCCGCAGGACCGATCACCCTGGAACTCTATCCGGACAAGGCCCCGATCACCGTCGCCAACTTCCTGAAATACGTGGACGACGGCTTCTACGACAACCTGATCTTCCATCGAATCATCGATGGCTTCATGATTCAGGGCGGCGGTTTGAATGACAAGATGGAAGAAAAACGCCGGGGAATTCAGCCGCCGATCAAGAATGAGTCGAGCAACGGCCTGAGCAATGCGAAGGGTACGATCGCGATGGCACGGACGAATAACCCGAACTCCGCCACGTGCCAGTTCTTCATCAATCTCGTCGATAACAAGAATCTCGACGACAGCACCGGCCGCGGCTATACGGTTTTCGGGAAAGTGATCAAGGGTATCGACGTCGTCGAGGCGATGGGCAAGGTGCAAACCACCTCACGCGGCCCTCATCAAGACGTGCCCGTCAAGCCGATTTATATCAAGTCCGCCAAGCGGCAGCAGGCCAAGGGTTAACACCCTTCGGAGCCCGATCCGAGTTCGGGTTCAACGGGGTGGGGGAACACTTGACCGCATTTCCGCTCGCCTCTAAGATGACGAATCTAGTGCCGGCTCCGCGTGCTTGCGTGAGCCGGCTTTCGTCTCTGAACAATTATCACTCGAATTACCGGTTCGACCAAGGAG
>CALKTZ010001279.1 GCA_937997355.1 uncultured Planctomycetales bacterium
CCGGCGAGCCAGTCCCGTTTTCGCTCCGGCTTATGATGTCGCCCCCCCCGCTAAACACGTACCAAGGTCATCCCCGGGCCATCGACTCTACGCTTTCGTCGATCGGCTCCTCAATCTCCATTCGTCGATTCACGGGCTGATCTCCCGGAGTCGGTGCGTCGCGGTCCTTCAGTTGTCGGAGCTCCGCGGAATCGCCCCCCTTTACAATTCGCGAGGCTGGGGAGAAAATGTCGGATTCCGCAACTCGTTTTGCGCTATTCGGGACGATGGAATCGAGAGAGGGCGCCGACGTGTATGATGAGGCAATCCGCAAGGCGGATGTTCTGATCGAGGCGATGAGCTTTATCCGCAAGTTTCATGGCCGATACATCATCATCAAGCTGGGCGGCTCGGTGATGGAAGATCCCGAGTCGCTGCGCGCCCTGCTGGTGGATGTCGTCTTCATGCAATCGGTCGGGATGCGGCCGGTGATCGTCCACGGCGGCGGCAAGGCCATCACCGTGGCCATGGAGAAGGCCGGGCTCGTCCCCCATTGGGTCCAGGGCCGGCGTTATACCGATGATGCCACGCTCGAAATCGTCGCCCGCGTTCTGGCCGAGGAAATCAACGCCGACATCGAACGCCACATCAACAAGTACGGCGGACGGGCCTCGGGACTTCATCACAAACGCCGACAGTGCCTGTACGGCAGGCGTCTGACCCTCCCGGACGGGAAGGGAGAAGAGATCGACCTGGGCCGGGTTGGCGAGGTGACGGAGGTCGATACCCTGTCGATCGAGAATCTCTGCCTGGCGGGCGTGGTCCCCATTCTACCCTCCCTGGCGGAAGACGAGGATGACGAGACCAAGCTCTTGAACGTCAACGCCGACACAGCGGCGGCGGCCGTCGCGCAGGCCCTCAAGGCGGAGAAGCTCGTTTTCCTCACCGACACGCCGGGGATTCTCCGAGACCGCAACGATCCCTCCACGCTGATCAGCGCCCTGACCCCCGACGGCTGCCAGGAGTTGATCCAACAAGGGATTATCGATAAGGGGATGATTCCCAAGGTCGAGGCTTGCCTGACCAGCATCGAGGCGGGCGTGCTCAAGACGCACATCATCGACGGCCGGCTACCGCACGCCCTGCTCCTTGAAATCTTCACCGGCGAGGGGATCGGGACCGAAATCGCCGCGGTTTCGGCCCGCGAACCCGGCGCGCAGAAGGCCGCCAACGACCGTCGAGCGGTCCTGGGCCGTCGTTGAAATCGCCCGGAAATATGCTCGATCCTCGGTTCGGGCCGATTGCGTGAACAAGATCGGGCCGGGCCGGGTCAATCGACCGTTGGAACGACACACAGGCCGGGATGTTTTGCCGCGATCGGTGACACACGTCCCGGCGATGCCGATCGATTCGAACACGCTTCAGACCCTCGCCGCCGCCCGACCTTGAGGCGGCCCTTGGAGCAAAGACCCTTGGCTCAACTTCAATCGTTATCGCAGAGTTCCGCCGAGACCATCGCCCAGTTCGACCGTTACGTGATCCCCAATTATCGCCGCTTCCCGGTCAGTCTCGTGCGGGGCGAAGGCTCGTGGATCTGGGACGCGGAGGGGCACCGCTACCTGGACCTCTTCCCGGGCTGGGGATGCAACATGATCGGGCATTGCCCCCCCCGGGTCGTCGAGGCGGTCCGGGAGCAGGTCGGCCAGTTGATCCACGTGCCGAACACCTGGTACATGGAAGCCCAGGGGGCGTTGGCGCAGGCGCTCTCGGAACGTGCCTTCGGCGGCCAGTCCTTCTTTTGCAATAGCGGGGCCGAGGCCAACGAGGCCGCGATCAAGCTGGCCAGGGCCTACGGGCACGCGCAAGGCCGATTCAAGATCCTCACCATGGAGGGGGGATTCCACGGCCGGACCTTCGCGGCCCTCTCCGCGACCGCGCAGCCCAAGTATCATGTGGGCTTCGAGCCGATGGTCCCCGGATTTACCTACGTGCCGTACAACGACCTGGACGCCGTCGCCGGGGCGCTCGACGACCAGACGGCCGCCATCCTGGTCGAGCCGATCCAGGGGGAGGGGGGGATCAACATCCCCTCGCCCGACTTCCTCCCCGGCCTCAGAAAATTGTGCGACGATCGGGGCGTCCTGCTGATGCTCGACGAGGTCCAGACCGGGCTCGGGCGGACCGGCGAATGGTTCGCGTATCAGCATGCGGGCATCGTCCCGGACGTGCTGACCTGCGCCAAGGCACTCGGCGGCGGCGTCGCCGTGGCGGTGATGATGGCCCGGCCCGAGGTCGCTTCCGTCCTCAAGCCGGGGATGCATGCCTCGACGTTCGGCGGCAACCCCATCGCCTGCCGCGCATCGCTGGCGACCATCGAGACCATCGAGGCGGAAGGGCTGCTGGCCCGCGGCCGGGAGATCGGCGAGCGGTTCCGGAGCCAATTCGAAGCGATCCGTCAGGAACGCCCCGACCTGGTCCGCGACATCCGCGTCAAGGGGGTGATGATCGGCCTGGATTTGACCCGCGACGCGACGGATGTCGTCTCCGAGTGCATGAAGCGGCGGTTGCTGGTGAACGTCACCCACGGCCATGTGATCCGCCTCCTCCCCGCGCTCACGATCGGCGACGAGCAGATCGATGAGGGATGTGCGATCCTAGCCGATGTTTTGCGGGAATTGTTTGTTTGACGAAGCGACGGGAAACGACGGCCTCGATGCGGGATCGGGTAATGCGATGAAGCGACATTTTGTGGACCTGTTCGACATCACTCCCGAGGAGGCGCGCTTCCTGCTGGATCGCTCGATCGCGATCAAGAAGGAGGATCAAACCGGCCTTCGGCCCCCTCGGCTCTCCGGCCGAATCCTCGGGCTCATCTTCGAGAAGCCTTCGCTCCGGACGCGGGTCAGCTTCGAGTCGGCGATCGCGAGGCTGGGAGGGAACGCGATCTTCCTCCGCGGCAAGGACGTGGGGATCGGCGTCCGCGAGAGCCTGGAGGATTTCGCCCGCGTCATCAGCCAGTATGTCGATGCGCTGGCCATCCGGACTTTCGCCCACTCGACAGTGGAGGCGCTCGCCCATTTCGCGTCGATCCCGGTGATCAACGCCCTCTCGGACTCGGCCCATCCCTGCCAGGCGATGGCCGACGTCCTGACGATCGAGGAGGAGCGGGGGTCGGTCCAGGGGGCCAAGATCGTCTTCGTCGGCGACGGCAATAACGTGGCCCGGTCGCTGGCCCTGGCCTCCGCCCTGCTCGGCGCCGAGTTCGTCCTGGCGGCCCCTTCGGGGTATGAGTTCCCCGCTACATTTCGCAGCAGCTTCGAGGCCCGATTCCCTTCGATCCCCCTGGTGGTCGAGCATGACCCTCGGGCGGCCGTCGCCGAGGCCGACGTGGTTTATACCGACGTCTGGGCGAGCATGGGGCAGGAGAACGAAGCCGAAACCCGGCGGGAAATCTTCGCTCCCTTCCAGGTGAATGAATCGCTGATGAAGCTCGCCCACCCCGACGCCCTCTTCCTGCACTGCCTGCCGGCGCACCGGGGAGAAGAAGTTTCCTCGGGGGTGCTGGATGGCCCGCAGAGCCGGATCATCCCCCAGGCCGCCAATCGCCTCTTCTTCCAGATGGCCCTGCTCGATTGGCTGCTCGATGGCGTGACGCCTTGAAGTTCGCCCCCGCGGCCGATTCCTCCTCCACCTGACACGGAATGATTGGTCCTCTCCATGCTGACTCGCGTCGACGGCCGTGCTTTTGATCAACTGCGCCCGGTCACCATCCAGCGGGGGTTCGTCGCCAATAGCCCCGGGAGCGTCCTCTATCGGAGCGGGGAAACGGCCGTGCTGGTGACGGCGCACATCTCCGATTCGGTTCCCCCGTTTCTGGAAGGCAAGGGGATCGGGTGGCTCACGGCCGAGTACTCCATGCTGCCCGGGAGCACGCCGACGCGCAATCGGCGGGGGGCCGACGGCCGGGCGACCGAGATCCAGCGCCTGATC
>CALKTZ010001280.1 GCA_937997355.1 uncultured Planctomycetales bacterium
CGGAATTGAGGAGGGGGTGCTCGATGGGGGCCTTGCGGCCGAGCAGGATAGTATCGCGATAGATCCCCTGTCCGGTGATCCGGTAGAGCCGTTCGGCGACATTAATCCGCTTGATCTTCAACTTTGCACCGCCGCCCGGCTTCGCCTCCAGGGCAGCCCCGCGAATCCCGAAGCCATCCTTCGGATATTCGTAGCCGTGGGCGTCGATCGCGAAGAAGACCTTCTTGCCCATCAGACCCGGCTCGTAGAACGCGACCAGGCCGTTGGAGTCGCTGTAATAGCGGGTGCCGCTGGTCGTTTGCAGCTCGACCATCGGCACGCCCCGGCCGGTCTGCTCGTCGACAATCTCGATGGCGAAGAAGATGCTCGGATCGGGCTCCGCCGCGATCGCGCGCGTTTGAACACTCGAAAACACAAGGACGCCAAACGTCAGGATCGCCCAGGATGTCCTGGTCCCCCGTAACCACCGCCGACGGCTCGCACCCAATTCGCTTCGCATCGTGATCACCCCCTTCACGAGCCGAAACCACGCTTCTTCTGTTCGGCGGGGGGCTCCCGACCCCGCCGAAACCGCCCTCCCGATTGTTGCTGTTTGCACAGGCTCGCGAAAACTGGGCCAGGCACGCGGAGTACCGACGAGCCAGTCCCGTTTTCGCTCCGGTTTTCGGAAGCGCGATCGCGCGGAAAAGGGGACAGGCACGCGGAGTACCGTCGAGCCAGTCCCCTTTTCCGCTTGGGCCTCGTTCCGTGCGATCCTCGCGGATCAGAGTTGGCCGCAATCCGCGATCTCGATCTTCGAGGAGGTCCGGCCGCTCCCCGAGCCGAGGGACTCGATCTTCTTCACGACGTCCTCGCCGCCGGTGACCTCGCCGAAGACGACGTGCTTGCCGTCGAGCCAACTCGTCACCACGGTGGTGATGAAGAACTGCGAGCCGTTCGTGTTCGGCCCCGCGTTGGCCATCGACAGCAGGAACGGCCGGTCGTGCTTGAGCTTGAAGTTCTCGTCCTTGAACTTGTTGCCGTAGATCGACTTACCCCCCGTGCCGTTGTGGTTGGTGAAGTCTCCCCCCTGGAGCATGAAGTCCGGGATCACCCGGTGGAATGAGGAGCCCTTGTAGCCGAAGCCCTTCTCGTGGGTGCAGAGCGCCCGGAAGTTTTCGGCGGTCTCGGGGACCACATCGTCGAAGAGGTCGAACGTGATCCGCCCGGCGGGGGCGCCGTCGATCGTGATATCGAAGAAAACACTCGGCCTGGCCATTCTGTCGTGCTCCGTCAAAGGGGGCTCGGGGGATGGTCGATCCACGCCCGAGCCGCTCGGGGCCAACCCGAAACGGAAACGACGGGCGAACCCGAGCCAAAAGGAATTCCTCAATATAGCGTAACGACCGACCCACGAGGAGCCCCGCGGCACCTATCATGCCGGCCGGCCTTGGGTACACCACTCGGTTTTGGCGAGCCGCAGGGGACTGTCCCGATTTTCCACGTCAATGACTGAGGACTGGGCGATCTGGCCGGTCGTGGAAAATGGGACTGTCCCCGGAGGTAGACGCCGATGCCAAAACCGAGTGGTGTACCCGCCGGCCTTGAGACATTTGACCGAGTTGTTTCGCTTGCAAAGGACGAGCCAAAATCACTGGGCCTTCAGCTTGGCGATCAGGAACCCGGAGATCGAGCCGTATTTCTCGTCCTTGTGGCCGGGATAGGAGAGGACCGCCTCCACGCCGAGCGGCTGGAGCTTCTCGACCAGCTTCACGCCGTACATCGCCGAGTGGGTGGGATCGGCTTCCTTCTGCCCCACGGCGGGCGGGGTCTTCTGGCCGGCGTATTCCAGGAAGATCGGGGGATCGTCGCTCGTGACCAGCTCGATCGGCGAGTATTCCTTGATCCAGGGGAGCACCTTCTCGCGATTGGCGATCAGGAGGTCGAACTCCTCGGGCCGGCCTCGCTTGGGAGCGGCGAAGCCGAAAGCATGCCCCCCGTAGATGGCGTTCGGAATCCACTCCCGCAGTTCCTTGGGATCGAGCGAGGTCTGGGCGCCGCTCACCGCGGCGCAGGTCAACCTCGTCGATTCGCGGGCGATCGGGTCGTCGCTCTTGGGGTCGGCCAGGTCGTCGTGGAACGACAGCCAGAGCGACGTGCAGGCGCCGGCCGAGCCGCCGGTGGCACCGATCCGCTTGGGATCGATGTTCCACTCCTTGGCCTTCGAGCGAATCGTCTGGAGCGCGCGGGCGGCATCATGAAGGCACGCCTTCACAGGGGGCTCCACCTTCTGCTCCATCGCCTGCTCGATGAACCGATAGTTGATCGAGGCGACCGAGATCCCCTCATCCAGGAACGGCTGAATCTGCTTGGCGCCGTAGCCGGTCTTATCCCCCGCGCGCCAGCCTCCGCCGTGGATGAAGAGGACCAGCGGGGTGGGCTTGTCCGACTTGGCCTTCCAGAAGTCGAGCTTCTGACGCTCGGAATCCTTGCCGTAAGCATAATCGGCCACGGTCGGGGTCGGCCGGGCCGGAGGGGCCTTTTTCGCGGCCGGGGCCGCCTTTTTCTCGGCCGTGGTCTGGCCCAGGACGAACGACGGGGCCAGCAGAAGAAACGCCAGGAACAATGCCGGTCTGCGCATGGAGGGGAGTCCTGTCTCGATTCAGGGTCTCGATGAACTGCAACGCATTTGCCGAATTCAACAGATCCCGACCGAGAATGCAACGCACTGGTCCCCGGGCCGGTCAAACTTGCCCCCCCTCGCGTCACTCATTTTCCAGCCGGGCCGTCGAGGTATCGGGCGCCCACCAGATGGCGACGACGCCCGCCGCGTAGATCAGCGAGCAGAGGGTGCCGACGCGCGGGTAGTTCGCATCCATCGCCTGGAACAAGAGTCCCGCCATCAGCACGCCGACCGCCGTGCCGAACCGCCCCGAATTGTAGGCCAGGCCGCTGCCGGTCGCCCGGACGCGGGTGGGGAACAGTTCGGGGAGATAGAGGGCCAGCCAGCCGAAGAACAGGGTGGCGACGAATCCTTGCGCGAAGACGACGGGATGGAACGAGGGCCGGAGCGGCGCGGTGAGCTGGAACATGGCGATCGTGAGGATCGACGATCCCAGGCTGATCAGGAAATAGCTCAGGCGACGGCCGAGCCGGCTGGCGAGCTGCGCGCCGGCAAAACTACCGAGCGTGGCGCCGAGCGCCCACCAGCCCTGGGTCGCCGCCTTATAACCGGCCCGGCCCGATCCCGCGACGGTATCCGCCCAGGGGATCATCCACTTGCTGGCCGCCCACGCCCCCATCATCGGGATCACGCTGATCACGATGCCGACGAGCGTAATCCGGATCAGGTCGGGTTGGAACAGCTCGCGCAACGGGGCGACCGGCTTCCGCGACAACCCCCGCGCTGCCAGCCACGTCGGAGACTCCGGCAGGGCGACGAGCACGATGAGCCCGAGAGCCGCCGGGACCCCCGAGAGATGAAAAATCCAGCGCCATGATTCCGGGGTGATCGGCCAGAAACTCGTCAACCGCGCGAGCAGCAAAATCCCCACGTTCAAGCCGGCCATCATCATCCCCGAAACCAGCGGCCGGGATGCGCTCGGCCAGCATTCGGAAACCAGGGCGATGCCGTTGGGCCACATGCCGCCCACCCCCAGCCCGACCAGGAACCGCAGCAGGAGCATCTGTTCCTGCGTTCGAACCCACCCCCCCATCGCGGCGAAGAGGGAGTAAACCAAAATACTCACCCCCATGGCTCGCGTCCGCCCGATCCGATCCCCCAGGCTCCCCAGCGCGATCCCGCCGATCGCCGCCCCCAGCATGAGGGACGCCGTAAACCGCGCGAACCAGAGGCCGCCGAGCGTGGGCGTGAAATCGGACCCGAGCAGGCTCTTCGAAACGGGAATCGAGGCGATCGGCATCAAACCCAGCTCGACGCCGTCGAAGACCAGCCCCAGGAACGATGCGGCCAGGACCGCGATACGAGCGCCGGGAGAAAGGAGAGGGGGGGCCGGGGATGTGGTTGGCGCCAGGCTCGAACTCGGCTCCGTCATGAACGATCCCCTCGCAAGACCTTGATGACCGCACAGTTGTCGAGGTCTCCCCAGCCGCACGCGACCGCCTCTCGCATGACTCGGGCGTGCGTTTCGGCGAAGGGGAGCGTCATCCCCACGGCGCCGGCCGCATCGAGCATGAGCCTCACGTCCTTGAGGTGCTGGGCCAACCGGGCCTGCACGCGAAAGTCTCCGTCGAGCATCTTCTGCCCTTTTGCGTCCATCGCCCGCGAATAGGCCATGCTCCCCTTGAAGACTTCCAGGGCCGCCGCCGGATCGATCCCGATCGCCTCGGCGAAGGCGAGTCCCTCGGCGAGCACCGCCCGGTTGAGCCCCAGCACCAGATTACTCGCCAGCTTCATCTTGGCCGCGGAGCCGCAACAGCCGACATGAAAGACCTTCTTCCCCAGCACCGGCCAGAGGTCTTCGCACGCCTTGAAGGATGCCGGCTCGCCCCCGACCATCACGGTCGCCTCACCCTGGCGCGTCTGCTCGCTCGACCCGGAGATCGGCGCATCGAGGTATTGAACGCCGAGTGCCGCCAGGCGAGTCCCGAGCTCCAGGGTCTCGGCGGGTTCGCCGGTCGTGGTATCCACCACGATCTGGCCGGATTTCAGGGCCGATTCCATGCGGCCGATCACGTCGGCGACGATGTCGCTCGAATAGAGGCTCACGATCACCCGGTCGCAATCGGCGATCGGATTCTCGCTCCAGACCGCCCCCTTCGCGACCAGGGGATCGGCCTTGGCCGCGGATCGATTCCAGACCCGCACCCGGTAGCCATGCTCCAGGAGCCGCTCGGTGATGGCGGTCCCCATCAGGCCCAGGCCGATCATGCCGATGCGGGGGTTGCTCACGTCGCTCCTC
>CALKTZ010001281.1 GCA_937997355.1 uncultured Planctomycetales bacterium
GGGGGGAGTGTCCGGCAAGGGCTTTGCATCGAAGAACTCCCCCCTGAATCCCCCCTCCGAGAGGGGGGACGGCTTCTCACGAAACCGTGGGCCTCTTTGACAGACCTCGCGAAACACATCACGGAGGGACTCGTCCCGTGGCACCCGGAAATCCGGGCTCCGTCAACGACGGAAATCGTATTCGGATCGGGTAGCCCCAGTCCCACCCATTCTAAACCGCCACCCCCGCGAAGTAAAACGCGGTCGCGGTATAATCGAGGGCCGTTTGGTTCCTGGCATTGTGCCCGCAATCGTCCGAGGGTCCGAGGGAACACCGCAATCATGGGCCGACGCTCTCGCTCCCCTCGCCAGCCTCAGGGCCGGAGACATCCCGCCCCGGCGCGACCCCGGACGAGCGAATCCCTGACGATCCGACGACCCTCGAAAGCCATCCTGGCCATCGGCATGGTCCTGACCTTCCTGCTGATCGGCCTGGGCTGGTGGCTCGCGCCGGTCGCCCCCAGGGCTCCGCTGGACGACGCCCGGGCGAAGCTGGCCTCCGGCTTGGCGGGGCAGGCCGAGCGGGCCTTGCGCGAGGCGTCGGCCACCGATCCCGGCAATCCCGAGGTCTGGCGGCTCCGGCTGGAATTGCTCCGGGTCGAGGACCGTTCGCTGGAGGCCGATCGCCTGGCGTGGCAAGCGTATGCCCAGGTCCCGACCGAGGAACGCACCGCCATCCTGCGGGAGCTGACCCTGGCGCTGCTGGCCGATCTCCCCGAGGATGTCGTCCGCTCGGCGCTCGCCCGATGGTCGGCCGCCGACCCCTCGGACATCGAGGCCCGCGTCGCCCTGCTGCGACGGATCGCGGGGGCTCCTCGATCGTCGGACCCGGATCGGCCGGCCCGTTTGACCGAGCTGGCCAAACTCGTCGCCGAACAGCCGGAGCACCTCAACGCCCGCGAGGCGCTGATCTCCGAGCTGGCCGATGCGGGGGAGCCCGACCGGGGACGGGAGGTGCTCGACGCCTGGCCGGGCGTCGAGGCCGATCGCGACGCGCGGTACTGGCGGCTCCGGGGGCGTTGGGACCTGGAATATGACGAGCAGCCGGCTCGCGCGGTCGAGGAATTCCGCCGCGTGCTGGCCGAACAGCCGCACGACTGGCGCACCCGCTATCGACTGGCCCGGGCACTTCGTCAACTCGGCAAGATCGACGAATCCGACGCCGAGGCCGAGGCCGTGCGTCGGACCCGCGAGGTCCTCGACCCGCTCACCCTCGGCCCCAAGCTCGACGCCTCGCTCCGCCGGCTTGCCGACCCCTCCGCGCGGCTCGAACTGTCGGAACTCTGCCGTCGCGCGGGGCTCGCCCGCCTGGCGGAAGCGTGGCGGGCGCCTTGAACGTTCGAAGTCGATCCTCTCACCCGAAGAAAGGCCCCAAACGATGCACGTGGAAAGCTTGACGCCGATCCTCAATGTCTCGGACATCGGGCAAAGCTTCGCCTGGTTCAAAAAACTGGGTTGGAAGAAGGGATTCGATTGGGGTTCCCCGCCGACATTCGGCTCCGTCTGTTCGGGCAGATTCGAGATTTTCCTCTGTCAGAATGCGCAGGGGGGCCGGGGGAAGAGCGACCTCGCGACGACCAGGGACAATGGGGAACAAGGAGATCGCGGGGTCTGGATGTCGATCTGGGTGGACGACGTCGATGCCGTGCATCGGAATTGCCTGGAGCAGGGGCTCGAAGTCACCATGCCGCCGACGAACGAGCCCTGGAATGTCCGGGAGATGCACGTCCGACACCCCGACGGCCATGTCTTCCGGATCAGCCGACAGATCGAATGCGACGAGTGAGCGGCATCTCCAGGCGAAGCGATCCGCCGTTATTCCGAGGGCATGGTCGTCACGCGGCCGATCCCCTGGTAGGTGAAGCCGAGCGAGGCGATGCGGGCGGGGTCGTAGAGATTGCGGCCGTCGAAGATGACCGGCTGCTTGAGGAGCCGGAACATCACCTCGAAGTCGGGGTTGCGGAACTCCCCCCACTCGGTGGCGATCGCCAGGGCGTCGGCCTGCTCGATCGCGCCGTAGGGCCTGTCGCAATACGTCAGGCGATCGCCGTAGATGGCCCGGACGTTGGGGATCGCCTCCGGGTCGTGGACCCGCACGTGGGCGCCGGCGGCCAGGAGGGAGTCGATCAGGGTGAGGGCGGGGGCTTCGCGGATGTCGTCGGTCTTGGGCTTGAAGGCGAGCCCCCAGATGCCGATCGTCTTGTCCTTCAGGTTCCCCTGGTAGTGCTCGTGGATCTTGCGGAAGAGGACGTCCTTCTGGGCCTCGTTCACCTCGTCCACGGCATCCATCATGCGAGGCTGGAGTCCCTTGGTCCTGGCCATGTGGATGACCGCGCGGATGTCCTTGGGGAAGCAGCTCCCGCCGTAGCCCACCCCCGGGTGGAGGAAGTGGAAGCCGATCCGCTGGTCGTGGCCGATCCCCCGTCGCACGTCGTTGATGTCGGCGCCGTAGGCCTCGCAGAGGTTGGCCATCTCGTTGATGAAGCTGATCTTGGTGGCCA
>CALKTZ010001282.1 GCA_937997355.1 uncultured Planctomycetales bacterium
ATGAAAGTTTTCGCCGAAGGGACAGGATAGGAGCCGATCATGTCCGCCTCCGCCAACACACGACTCCAAGTCCGTCCTCTCTCCCGCGAGGAGGTCCGCAGCCTGGATGTGCGCGCGGCCCGGGAGCTGAGTCTGCCGACATTGGTCCTGATGGAGAACGCCGGGCGCGGGGCGGCCGAGATCCTCCGGCAGCATGCGGGGGCGGACGCGCGGGTCCTGATCCTGTGCGGCCCCGGCAACAACGGCGGCGACGGCGGCGTGGTCGCGCGTCACCTCGACGCCTGGGGATACGCGGTCCGGGTCCTCTGGCTGGCCGAACAATCGGCCCTCCGAGGCGACGCCGCCGCGCAATGGGAGATCGTCGAGAAGTCGGGCATTCCGCAAATCGCCGCCTCCGACCCGGCCGATCGGTTCGACACGCTCTTGCAAGATGCCGACTGGCTGGTGGACGGCCTGTTCGGGACCGGCCTCTCCCGTCCGATCGAGGGACCGGCGCGGCGGGTGATCGAGGCGTTGAACGGATCGGGTAAGCCGATCCTGGCGCTCGACCTCCCCTCGGGGCTCGATTGCGACACCGGCGAACCCCTCGGCGGCCTGGCGGTGCGTGCCCGGGTGACGGTGTCGTTCGTGGCCCCCAAGCTCGGCTTTTCGATGCCCGGCGCGGCCGTGTTCACCGGCACCGTCGAGGTGGCCGAGATCGGCCTCCCCCGCTGCCTCCTCGCGCCGTTTTTGGTCGATTCCGAAAAAAGTCCGATTGGTCCCCCCGGCTCGTGACACTACTCGCGGAAATCGGAATTTTTTGCCTGGAGACTCGACGGAGCCGGGACGCGCAATGGGAGAATCCACCGAGAGCCAGAGCCGGGCGAGATCGAACCCAGACTACCTGACGACCCTCTTCGAAACCGGGACGGCCTCCGGCCTGACCGACGGAGAATTGCTCGACCGGTTCGTCGGCCGTCGCGGTGAATCCGCCGAAGCGGCCTTCGCGGCCCTCTTGCAGCGCCACGGGGGGATGGTGCGCCGGGTCTGCCGCGAGATCCTGGAGAATGCGCACGATGCGGACGACGCCTTCCAGGCGGTCTTCCTGATCCTCGCCAGGAGCGCCGGGACGATCCGGCATCGCGGCTCGGTGGGCCCCTGGCTGTACGGGACGGCGCTTCGGGTGTCGCGTTGCGCGCGGTCGTCCCGGGCCAGGCGGCGGCGTCATGAGCGGAGGCGCGGGTCGATGGACGAAGCCGCGAATGGTGCCAGCAACGCGGAGTCGTTCGATCCCGCCGTGGGTCGCGCGATCCACGAGGAGATCGGCCGGCTGGCGGAGAAGCATCGATCTCCGGTGGTGCTGTGCTACCTCGAAGGGTTGACCCACGAGATGGCCGCGCACCAGCTCGGCTGGCCGGTGGGGACGGTCCGGAGCCGCCTGGCCTGGGCGCGCGACAAGCTCAAATCGCGGCTGGAGCGGCGGGGGATTGCCCCCTCGCTGATTCCGGCGGGTTTGGCGCGAGTCGGCGAGCTGGCCGTCACCTCGACCCCCAAGATCCCGATTTCCTCGGCGTTGACGGAATCCACGTTGCGCGCGGCGATGGAGATGGCCTCGGCAGATCCGGCGCTTGCCGGAACTGTCTCGGCCTCGGTCGCCGCCCTGATCGAGGAAGGGCTGAAATCGATGTTCTGGGCCAAATTCAAACTCCTGGCCGCGACCACCCTCGCGGCCGGCGCGATCACCGCCGGCGCGGGGATCGGGGCGTATTCGTATTCCGACTCATTGCGATCGGCCGATGGCGGGGATCAGGAGCAGCAACCCGCCGCGCCGGCGGTCTCGAAGAAGCCCGAGGAGAAAGCCAAAAAGGCGGAGCTTCCGAGGGTCTCCCCGCCGGGGGGGACCGCTATCGTTTTGAATCCCGGCGATCGGCTTCACGCAATGGCCCTGGGGCAGGTGCGGGATTTGATCAAGGAATACGACACAAGATACGCGGAGACGTCCAAGCGATTTAATCTGGCCCGGGGCACGGCCCCTGAGTTTCAGCAGGAGATCCTGGTGAAAGGTCCCAATGTGGCCATGTACGCCGGTGGATTGCTGGGAATCGCCGAGCAATTCAGGGGCACGTCGGCCGCCGAAGAGGCCCTCGCCTGGATCGTGAAACACCTGCTATTCGGCTCGATTTCGGAACGGGGCAAGGAGATCCTGGCGCGGGATCATGCCTCGTCAACCGGGCTCGCGAATTTCTTCGATCAAAATATCAGTCTACTCCCGGGCAATTCGTGGGGGTCGCCGGGGGCCGAGAAGCTTCTGAGAAATGTCGCGTCGAAAAACCCCTCGCGCAAGATCCAGGGGCTGGCGACCTATCAACTGGCCAAATTCCTGATTCAGCAGGCGGATTATCTCCTCGGTCAGGGGCGATTCAGCTTCGATGGATTCAATCGTCAATCTCACCGCCTCCCGGCCGCCGGTTGGGGAGATGATTATTTCGATCGGCTCGCGAAGAAGGATCCGGATCGGCTGATCCGGGAAGCGGAACAGCTTTTCGAGCGAGTGATCGCCGAGCCCGATTTCGCCGGGATCGAGGTGCGGGACGTCTATGATCTCCGGCTCCCCGACCATCCCGCCACATTGGCGGCGGCGGCGAAAATCCGCCTCGACGAGATCCGGCGTCTGGGCGTCGGCAAGCCGGTCCCGGAGATTGCCGGCATCGACTTCGATGGCAAGCCGTTCAAGCTGAGCGACCAGCGAGGGAAGGTTGCCCTGATCTACTTTTGCGAGCTGGTGCGATCGGATCCCGGGATTCCCCTCGGATTCTCCCCTAAGGCGCTTCGCATCCGAGACGCGCTGAATCAACATCCGGCCGGATCGGCCGTCGCCCTCGGCGTGCCCGTGGCCGACGTGATCGAGATCCAGACGCCGACCTCCGTGATGTATCTCACCGGTCCGAGGCCGGCGATCGTGGGGTTGGATCTGCCGAAGGGCGAGCAAGTCAAGCTGCCGACTCGGGATCAGGTCAAGTCCGCCGTGCAAGCGGCCAACTCGCCGATTCGGTTCTTGCCGGATTTCGGCCCGGATGGCCAGCCCGGCCCGATCCGCACCGCATGGCACGCACAGGGAGGAGACATCATCCTGGTCGACCATCGCGGCGTGATCCGCTTCAAACAGTCGTCCGCCGGTGGGGCATTCGAGGAGATGCTCAAAAAACTGGTCGACGAAGGGGCGAAGAATCTCGCCGCCGAGAAGAAGGCCGCGCCTTGAACGTCGAACTGGTGGCATGGCACCCAGGACCCGCCGATACCGGCCTATCCCGTTCGGCGCGGGTCTCCCGACCCCGCCGATCGTAGGTCTCCAGAGCTTTGTTTTTGCATCGGCCCGCGAAAAAAGGGACAGGCACGGCGCTTCGAGCCAGTCCCGTTTTCGCTGCGGCCTTGCCGATTCCCGTTCGGCGTGGGTCTCTCTTTTTTCGTGTTGGTTTCCCTATACCGGCGTCAGACGCGGGCGGCGGTGATGATCTGATCGAGCCTGGGGGCGGTCCACCACGATTCCCCCTTGTAATCGGGGGCGGGGGTCGGCTGGCGGAATACCTTCATGCCGCCGTCGGGGACATAGAAACAGGCCAGGTAGTGAAATTTGGCATCGAGCTGCCCGTATCGGCTGTGGAGCGGGCTCTTGAGCATGGCGATGAGCACGTCGTCGGTGATGGCGACGGGCCTCTGATCGCCCTCGTCGTTGACGACCCCATCGGGGAGGTTGTTGGGGCCGTTCTTCTGGGTCCAGAAGCCGGTGGTCTCGTCGCAACGGAACCAGTGAAAGCCCGTCAGGGCGGCGATCACCACCGCCCGGTAGTGGTTGTCCCTGGGCGGGGGGAGGGAGAGGTCGGCCTCCGAGGCGTGATCGGCATCATACCCCTTCGCCGTGAAGCCCACCCGGATCTTGATCGACTGCTTCGCGCCGTCCTGGATGACCCCGGCGATCAGCCGCTTGTAATAATCGACGAGGTCGGAACCCAGGAGCTGGTTCTTCCCCTCGAACCCGCCGGGCACCGGGTCTCCCTGGGATTTCGGCTCTCGGCATTTCATCGCGTACGCGTAGCAGTTTTCCGAGTAAGGCCCCGCCTTCCAGTCGGGCTCCATCACGGGGAACATGTGATACAACTGCCCGGCGCGGACGATCTCGTCGGTGAGGAAGACGATCGGGCTGGTCTTCACCGACTGGTAGAGCACCTGGTTGTGCCGCTTGCTCTTCATCCAGAAGTTCAGGTCTCCCTGCAGCGCCGGGTCTTTCTCCTTGGCCGAGTATTTTTCGAACTTCTGCATCTTCCAGTCGGCGACCGCCTGGATGATCGCCTGCAAATTGGTTTTTGATGGCGATTTCTCGTAGACCCGAAGCGCCGCCTCGATAGCCTTGAAGTTCTTGGACTCCAGCGAAGTGCGGGTGACGCCCGTCAAATTCCGCCACTCATTGCCCGTGATCATCGGAGATCCTTTGATTCGCTCGCGGCGAATCGCGTAGGTCGGCACGACTCTTTGGATGCACAGGGAAGCGACCATTCGAGATGAGACATGACCCAGACCGAGAGTCCCGTTAATTCCGGCGGTCTCGGCCGTTCGGCACCGAATTCGGTCATCTATGGCTGATTTCAACATCCCCGAACGAATTGGTCAAGCCATTGCGAATTTGCATCATTAAAGTCGGATGCCGGCCTGGGAAATCGGGCGATGTCCGGAGAAATTCGACAAAGTTGTCGGGCGGTCGGTTGTAAGATCGGTTTCGATCGATCTGTCCGAGTGAACGATTTTATGGAGCACCCCGGCGATGTCGAATACGACGGACGAATCCGATCCGGATGGAGCGGCTCCCCGTGTCGTCGAGATCGCAGGCGGTTCGTCTGAACGCCGGGTGCGTCGCAAGCGTATCGTCTCGGCATTAATCGAGAGCACGGCGGTCGGCCTGATTTACGGGCTGGCCGATGTGAATCGCACGGAGTCGTCGTCCTGGATCTTATTGACCCTGGCCCTTGCCTGCGTCTTCCTCGGCTTCCGGCATGCCGGCCTCGCCTGGATCTGCTGGCCGCCGCTGGGCCTCGGCCTCTATTTCGTGCATGTCGCGGCGATCCTTTGGGGATACAAGCAACCTTATGTCGAGGTGGATATTCCCAACGCGTCGGCGACCCTGGGATTCGTGGGTGCCGCGGGGATGCTGCTCGCGATCGGCGTGGCGACCCGCGCCGCTTTCTCCGCGATGGGATGGTTCCGGCCGGATGGGCGGCCATTCCCGTTGTTTTCGGTTCACGGCGTGATCAACACGATCGGCACCGCGATCGCCCTGACAATCTTCTCGTGGGCCGTTACGCCCGATGGAACGCGATACGCGCCCGGCTACGACGAGGCGAAGTTCCATCGCATTCGGGTCGGGATGACCGAAAAGGAGGTTGCGGCCATCCTCGGCGAGCCTTTCCACAAGGTGCCCTGGAACGAAAAAGCGGATCGCATCTGCTGGATGTACACCGTGCAGAGGACGAGCGTGAGCAATTACTGGAGACGCTGGATCTTCGTGGAAAATGGCAAGGTGAGCGACGTCGTCAGCGATTACTTCTACGACTGAGGGCCTCGAACGTCGATCTTCGTTCCCCGTATTGAAGCTTTGGGATTTGCCCGCCCCGGCACCGAATGAAGGCCCCACGCCCTTGATAGAATCTTGGAGACCCGCGCCGAACAGAACTTCTGTTTCGATCCGGACGGCGATTCCCCGAGGAATCGGCCGGGAAATCCCGATATCGGCTTCAAAAAATGGACATCGGTGATGTCCATACGAAGAGATTGTAAATTCCCTGTGTGCATGGTGTTTTCCGGTTGTCCGGGTTCCCCCGAGGATATACAGTGAAATGCAGATGAGGGGGACCCCGGCGA
>CALKTZ010001283.1 GCA_937997355.1 uncultured Planctomycetales bacterium
ACAGAAGGCGTCTCGGCGGGGTCGTCCGGTGGGGCGCGCCGAATGAAACACGGTTTCGGCGGTGGGTTTCCGCTCGTGTTGCAACCCATGATTTCAGGCTTCCGGCTTGCTCTCGAAAGACTCGAAAACTTGACTGGCGAAGAATTGGAACTTGAAGGAATCGAGCGGCACTCTTAATGTAGATTTGACAATCGATCTGTTGCACCGTGAAGAAATGTGACCCATCGAGCGTCTTCTCCCCAAGATACCCGCTTGTTCTGCTCGCGTTCGCGGTCCTAACGTTCCCTAGAGTGTGGCAAAACGTGATTCGTCGTCGGATTCGGCAATTCCTGGTGGCCTCGCTGATCGCGTTCCACGCAGCCGTGACGCTGTGTGGGCCGTGCTTGCACGAGCTGCCGGGACTGGGCCACGAGTCGGCGGCGAGTACGAGTAGCCAGCCGGCATCGCAGCATCCGGTCAAATCGCCTCACGATACGGGCGATAGCTGCCCGGTTTGCCACTTCCTGGCTCATGGGCAATTGCCCGTCACGCTCTCCTGCGCCCCCTCGGTCCTCCTTCCCGGGGCCTGGATTCGTCCACATCCCACTTCCATTGAGTTCGGCCTGGCGGGCCGAGAGTTCCGCCAGCGTGCACCACCCATCGTCTCGGCCTGAGTGATTTTCGGCCGCGAGGCGAGGCCCATGGCCTCCGGCTCGCGCCTGTATCGACTCCCGCCGAGTCCGCTCGCGACGTCACCCTCGGTTCGCCCGGGTTTCGATTGAGCGGAAGGCGTCCGGCCGATCGATCGCAATCCTCGCGGCATCGCCCGGAAATGATCCCGACGATGTTGGCAATCACCGGGTGAGCCGGTCATTGCCAGGTTGCTCCGAACGAGTTTGCTCCTGCAGGCGGCGACTCCCGACACATCACGACTCCGGCGACTCGCCCCGTCAGGACCGAGGATTGGTCGAACAACATGACTCTTTTGCGTTCAGGACCGTCCCGCAATGTTGCGGCACGAGGTGCGACGCGACATGGCCGCTTCGTGCCAGGTCGGGAAGAGCCGCGTCCGCACCGGGACCGATTCTTCTCGGGGACGGTGGGAACCCTCACCGGCCGGCTGACGACCGTCGCGCGTCGCTTCGTCGATGACGAGGAGCTGGCCAAGGATGCGGTCCAGGAGGCCCTCCTGAGCCTCTGGCTTGAGGCCGAGTTGCCCCCAAATCCCCAGGCCTGGCTGATCCGGGCGGTGAAAAATCGCTGCCTCCATCTGGCTCGCGGCCGATCTCGGCGATTCAAGCACGAGGCGAAGGCCCGCGGCGCGTGGAGCGAGGCCAGCTTCCGCGACGACCCTGCCCGGCGCATGGAACGGGACGAATGGGACCGGACGTTCTCCCGATCGCTCGACCGGCTCGACGACGATCAGAGGACCATCCTCGCGCTGAGCCTCGTCGACGAGCTGGATTATCAATCGATCGCGCTGGTGCTGGAGATCCCGGTCGGGACCGTGCGATCCCGGCTGAGCCGGGCCCGCCGGGCGCTTCGCGACGTGCTGGTCCGAATGCTCCCGGACGCGAACTTAATGACGCGATCGCGCGGGGATTCGGCCGACTGTCCCCGCGATCGGCCGGATCGCCTCATCCCGGCGAGATGATCGGACTCATTCCAATCCATCCCATTCCATCGCATCTTCATCATCGATTTGTTCATCGAGAGGTTTCCATGAGAAGAAGATCGCAACGCTTCCACGCCGACGGCTTCACTCTGATCGAGCTACTCGTCGTCATCGCCATCATCGCCGTGCTCATCCCGCCGCGCCCAGTGCGTCAACAACCTGAAGCAGATCGGGATCGCGCTGCACAACTACCACTCGGCGATGGACGTCTTCCCGCCGGGCTACGTGAGCGCCATCGACCCCACGATCACCGACGCCTGTGATGAGGACGCCGAGAACGCCAAGTCGATCGATCTGGGCACCGGCTGGGCCTGGGGGAGCCTGATCTTGCCGTTCATGGAGCAGCAGAATGTTTACGCCGCGATCAACTTCAACCTCTCGGTGGCCTACAAGGCGAATGACACGGCGAGCACCGTCGTCATGTCTGCACACCTCTGCCCGTCGGACCCCGGACCGTCCGTGATCCCGGTCTATGCCGATCCTCCGGACCCGACGGCCCCCGGTTCGATCGGCAATACGAATCTGATCGTCGACCGGCTCTCGCGCGGGAACTATGTCGGGATGTGGGGGCTCGGGGAGATCTGCGGCGGCTCGGGCGCGAGTAGCACGCCCAGCGAGCCGGGGAACCTGGCGGGGATGTTCCAGCGCAATAGCAAGATCAATGTGGCCGGGGTGACCGATGGGACGAGCAACACGATCGCGGTCGGTGAGCGGAGCCACAACCTCAGCTATGTGACCTGGACGGCGCGGGCGATCGGCGGCTGGCTCGGCAAGACGTCGGCGACCGAAGGGGGGACCGATAAATACAACCCCGAGCCGGAAGAATGCTGGACCCAGATCATGGGACCCGCGGGCCTGGAGAACGGGGCCCGGACGATCAACAACCCGACGGCGCACGTCGAGGATTACTGGAGCCGACACCCCGGCGGGGCGAATTTCCTCTTCGCCGACGGGTCGGTCCACTTCCTGAAGGAATCGATCAGCCCAATTATCTGGCGGGCCCTCGCCACCCGGAACTTCGGCGAGGTGATCTCGGCCGACTCCTTCTGATTGGCCATTGTTGGGCGTGGCCCGGGCGTTTCTCGCTCGGGCTGCATCTCCCCTTAATTTTCATCGGGGAGACTGATCCTCGTGATCGAGCGATCGGGCTCCGTGGTGATCACGAAACGGGTCGACGCATGCTGGTAGTTGGCCACGATGCGTCGGCCGTTGTGCGCGCTCCAGCGATTGATGAGCGCATCGGACTCGCTCACCTCGCCGAAGTCCCCCGTGGCGTAGCGACGGATCGCGTCGACCATCGCCTTCCGAGGGACGGCTTCGAGGAAGTTGGGGGTGGCGGTCAGCCGCCCCAGGCGAAACATCGGTTTTTGAGTGGTCTGCATAAAATCCCTGAATTGATTTGATGGTGCGTCGCTTCACGAACTCTAGCTCGCGGATCGCGAACGCCCGGAATCTTGCGATTGATCAGCGGGTCGAACTTGGTGTGTCTTACCGCTCCTCGTGGAGCTGAACGGTCGTCTCGCCCGTCGCGACATCCGTCCGGATGTGGAAGAGCGTACCTTCGTGGGCATGGAGGGTTTCAAAGGCGACTTCGGGCAGGGCCGCGTTGCAACTCCGTCCATGAGAACGGATTGCACGAAGCAGTACGACCCGAGGGATCATCGTCGCGGAGAATGAGGAGACATACAGGCGGCCAAAAGGGAGGTTTTCGAAGATCAAAGACGGGTTTAATGGGAGTTCTATAGATTTTAGGGTCGGCATTCGAGAAGTCCATTCAGGGGAGGGCAGGGCTTGCATGCCCTGTTGCTTCGGAGTGTTTTGAATTCTACGATGCGCCTCGAAATCCGGTTCGATCCGGTCGCCGATCTCCTGCCTTTCCTCGCGAGAGATGATCAGCGGCGGAAATGAAAAATCTCCGCAAGTCTTCCAATCGAGAAGACTTGCGGAGATTTTTGAGGGGGCAATTCGCTTCGGCCGTCGAGGCGAGTTTTTCCTCGATCAGTATTGATCGGCGCTGAGGACTTCGCCCGCGCCCCTGGTGATCAGCGAGGTGAAGGTCCTCATGTTGATCGTTTCCTTGATGAACTTGACCGAGCCGTCGCCGAAGACGAAGTTCGAGCCGCCCGGATGGAGCGAGAAGACTTCCGAGCTCCCCTCCGACCCATAGTAGGGGTAGGGGAAGGTCTGGCCGCCGATGTCGTCGCCGTTGGTGCAATTGAGCGGGCAGGGGCCGGGGATGACCGAACCGTCATAGCTCGACCCGTCGATGCTGAAGTCGCTCGCGGGCCGGCTCCATCCGCCGGCATTGACCCGGTGATTGGTCAGGTCGGCGGAGAACTGCCTCCCCCCCTTGCGGTAGACGAAGGGGCGGCCGACCGATTCGGCATAGGCGACGGTGTTCGAGAGGCCGTCGGTAGCGTCGGCGAGCTTGGACTTGGTGTTCTTGGGGAGGAGGCCGGTCCAGGGGCCGATCGTCAGCGTGTCGCCGGCGGCCGAGGCGATGCCCAGGCCGGGGGTGCCGAGCCGGGAGTCGATGCCGATCGTCGGCGAATAGTCGGTGAGGGCGGCCACATTCGGCGCCCAGACCATCGGGGGGTTCGGGTCGCCGTCGAGGACGCTGACCTGCGGACCCGAGGGGCACAGGAGGGTGCTGATCTTGACCGTGACGACCGTCGAGTTCAGCGGCGAGCTCCAGTTCACGGACTGGTTGTAGTTGTTGTAAATGTTGGACTGCTCGAAGTAGTTGAGCATCAAGGTCAGGCCCGCGATCCGCGGCAGGGCGGTGGCGCCGGCCGGCCGATCGCTCGACGGCAGGTTGTTGTTCGTGTCGTGGAAGTTGTGGATGGCGATCCCGATCTGCTTCAGATTGTTGACGCAGGAGATCCGCCGGGCGGCCTCGCGGGCCGACTGCACGGCCGGCAGGAGCAGCGCGATGAGCACCGCGATGATGGCGATGACGACCAGCAGCTCGATGAGCGTAAATCCTTTACGACGATCAGAGTTCATGAGATTTCCTTGTGGAGTTGATGGAAAGGGGAGGCGAATGTCCGTCGCGGCATTGCGACCTGTACCAATCATTTCTTGATTGCGAGCGGTTCCAGCTCGTTCGGCTTGTTGGCGACCGTCACCTTCCAGACCGAGGCGTTCCGGTCGCCGAATTGCTTGGCGATCACGTTCGGGCCCGCGACATAATCCGAGCCCCGCTTGATCAGCTTGTTCCACTGGACCGTGCCGACGTAATCGCCGGCCGGCGCGCCGTCGTCGGCATCGTAAGTCGTCAGGGAGAAGGACCCGTCGGCTTTCACCTTGCCCGATGGACGGGCTTGCTCCTCGCCCCCTGCGGTCGGGTAGAGGACGACCAGCGCCCCCGCCGGGGCCTCTCCTTGCACGGTCACTCGCCCCTGGACCGGATACACCGGCACCCGGCCATCGCTCCGGCTACATCCCGTCGCCGTCAACGAAGCGACCGC
>CALKTZ010001284.1 GCA_937997355.1 uncultured Planctomycetales bacterium
CAGTGCGGCTGCCGCCTGGACGAGAACCGGGCCCTGCGCGATGCCGACGGACGTGCCAAGCTGCACGCCGATATCGCCCACCCGATCAACTCGATGTGCCGGGAGAAGATCCAGGCCTCCGTCCTGGCCTCCTATGCCGAGGAACTCGAGCGAGCCAAGCTGCCGGGTTACATCTCGCGTTACGATGAATACGATGCCGGGGACGATTTCATCCCCTACGATGTCCCATTGCACAACGCGACCGCGACGCACCTCCCCGAGCCGCCCCTCCGACGCGGCCCGCTCCGGGGCCACACCCAGCACTTGCGAGGCAACCAGTCGGTGCTTCGCGGGCCGCACGTGGCTCCCCGCAAAGATAGCTCCGCCGAAGGGGTCGTCTCCGACCATCATCGCGGAGAATCCTCGTTCGGCAGCGGCCTCTGATCCGGCCGATCCCGGCCTGAACCGACCCGATCGCCAGGAACGGACCGATCGGAGAGTCGGCCGAGATGGCCAATCGCGGGTTGCCTGCTCTCGATCCCGGGCTTCACTTCGAGTCCTCATCCTTCCGTCTTACATCCTGAGTGCCCCTCCCGGGTCGGGACCTGCCTACTCGTTCTCATCGCCGAGCTCGGTACAATGCGGACAACGCGTCCGCCGTGCCGACTCGGCGTTTTCGTTTTGACGGCTCGAGCAACCGCCGCGAGGCCTCCCGGGGCATTCTCCATGGATTCGACCGAATCGACGACCGAGCCCCCGGAGCGGGAGTCCGAACGCGGCCGGGGCCGGAAGACCGCGCTCCAGTGGTCGATGCGCGGCCTGCGCATGCTCGTCATGATCTTCGGAGGGGTCCTGATCGTGCTTTACTTCGAGCAGGAGCGGATGATTTTCCCGGGCGCCTCCACCCAGGGCGAATCTTATTCCCAAATCCGACCCAGGAAGGGAGAAGAGCTCGTCAAACTCACCGCGCCGAATGGGGATCGGATCGTCGCGCGGTTCGGGCCGGCGTTATCGACCGATGGGAAGCCGCTCCAGGACGCCGCAGGCCGCCCCGCCCTGATCTTCTTCTACGGCAATGCGATGTGCGCGGCCTACTGCGACGGCGAGCTGGATCGATTCCGCCGCCTCGGCCTGAACGTGATCATTCCCGACTATCTCGGCTACGGCGGGAGCGGGGGGAACCCCTCCGAGGTGGGATGCCGGGAGACGGCCGACGCCTGCTTCCAGGAGCTTCGATCGCGCGGATTTCCGGAGAGTCGGATCATCGCGGCGGGGTGGTCGCTCGGAGGGGCCGTGGCGATCGACCTGGCCTCGCGCCATCGCCTGGGGGGCTTGATCGCCTTCAGCACCTTCACGAGCACGCGCGACATGGGGAAGACGATCTTCCCCATCCCGCTGCCTCACTGGTTCTTCCGGAATCGCTTCGAGAGCCTGCGGAAGATCGCGAGCGTCAATTGCCCGATTTTGCTCGGGCACGGCCGCCGCGACTCCCTGATTCCCTTTTTCATGTTTGAACAGTTGGCCGAGGCGACCAATCCGCCCGCCGCTCGGATCGTCATCGACGAGGCCGATCACAACGACTTCTTCGAAGCCGGGGGCCGGAAACTGTCCGATGCGATCGCGAAATTCGTGTCGGAGACGCATCCTGACGCGGCGCCGGAACCCTGACGCTCCGCTCAGCGGCACGCGGCGACGGCATTCGTGAAGATTTGCAATCCATCCCCGGCGGCGGGCAACGGGCTGAGCCGCCTCGTCCATCGGGGATGCTGCAACGGGTCGATATGGCGCTCCGGATGGGGCATCAGCCCGAAGATCCGGCCGGTCGGGTCGCAGACCCCCGCGATGGCCCTCGCCGAGCCGTTGGGATTGGCGGGATACGCCTGTGTCGGAACGTTCTCGTCGTTGACGTATTGAAGGAGGACTTGCCCCGCCGATTCAAGCCGGGCGATGTCATCCTCACTCGCCAACAAGAACTTCCCCTCGCCGTGGGCGACCGGAAGCTCGACGATCTCGGGACCGGCCGCATCGAAGAACGGCGATTTCCCCGGGCGAACCTTCAGGCGGACCCATCGCGACTCGAATCGCCCCGAATCGTTGTGCGCCAGGGTTGCCGAGCCGGCATCCCCCCCCGGCAAGAGTCCGGCGCGGACCAGCACCTGGAAGCCGTTGCAAATGCCGAGGACCAGGCCGCCCCGGTCGTGAAATGCGCGGAGGGCGTCGCCGAGCACATTCCCCAGGCGGGCGGCCATTATGCGACCCGCCCCGAGGTCGTCGCCGTACGAAAATCCGCCGGGGATCGTGAGGATTTGCGCCCCGTCGAGCAGCGAGGAGGTTTCCAGCAGCCGACCGATGTGGATCGCTTCGACGTCGGCCCCCGCCAGCCGCCAGGCTTCGCAGGTTTCCTCATCGCAATTGGTTCCGGGGGCTCTCAAAACGATGGCGCGGGGACGTCGCATGATATCCTTCGACGATTGAGTGCGAGACGGATTTCGGTTGTTGGTCCAGGGACGGTTCGAGAGGGGAGCCGATCCGGTCCACTCAGAAACTTCGCTCATCCGACCCGAAGGTGCTCGGATAGTCGGCCTCGGCGCGATACGCGAGGTTGCGCCTGGTCAGCTCCGACTCATACACCTGCACGACGAAGTCGGCGGCGATCTTGAGCCTGGATGATGTCCCCTTGGCGGGGAAATCGGCCGGGGAGCCCCGCCGGAATTCGGCAACTCCGACATGCTTCGACCGGCTCTTCACATAATTGATGCCGGGGATGCCGTCCGCGTCTCCCGAGATCAGGAGTGCGATGTCGTAGGTGTCTTGCAAGGCGACCATGTCCACGGCGAGGCTCGTGTCGAGCCCCTTCTCGATCAGCGTGTGATGGAGCAGGTCCACCTTCCAGTGGCCTTCCTGGCGGATTTCCACGAAGTCGGTTGCCGACTGGACGCCGTGGTAAAATCGCTTCTTCCGCTCGAGCGCCCGGCGCTTGCTGTCGTACCACTCGCGGGTTTCGTTGAAGCAGAGGACCCAGGCCTCTTCAAGCCGCCGTTCGAGCGGGACATCCGGGAGACGCCGGCTCACATCTTCCAAATAGGCGTCGCGGAGCCGGGGATTCATCTCGAACCGGGCACGGAGCCGGGCCTCGGCCTTCGGGTCGTTCAGGTCCCACTCGTCCATCTTGCCGACGACATACCAGTAGATCCGTGAATGCTGCGCGGTCGGCCAGCGCGATCCCTCGGCGAACGTCCGGCCCCAGTAATGGACGCTCTGCTCGAAGACGTGTCGATAGAAAGCCCCGTAGTCGTCGACGCGAAGATTGAGATGTTTCAGCACGCCATCAAGGTTCGATCCATCAACAAAAGTAACAAATCGCAACATAAATTTATCCCCAGCCAGGTTATCTCAAGAGGTCGGTTCGAATCTTTAAGGGAGGAGCGAAACCTTCATCGGTCCGGCCGATCGCCTACCAGGCGAGCGGCTGTCGCCAGGCGGTTTTCAGATCGGAGACCGGCGAATCGACGATCGGGGAACCGTTGAGGCCGAGGATGACCAACCGCGGCGCCTCTCCATCGGATTCGGGGCGGGTGACCTCCCCGAGCCGGCCGAGCGGCACCAGGCCGAACAGGTCCACGATCGCCGGATAATCGTCGGGCCGAACTTCGATCAGGAATCGGGACGGAGATTCCGAGAACAACAACACACCGTCGTGTGCGGACGCGTCGTCGCAGGGGACGTCGCGGAGTGAAATTTGAGCGCCGAGACCGCCGGCGATCGCCATCTCGGCGAGTGCCACGGCGAGGCCCCCTTCGCTCAGGTCGTGACAACTACGAATCAATCCTCTTTGAATCGATTCGTGGATTGCCCGGAAGATCGCCCGGCCCCGCGCCGGGTCGACTCGCGGGACCTCAACGCCCAGGCTCTCAGCCCAGACGGAGCCCCCCATCTCGTCGCCGGTCTGGCCGACGATGAGCAAGAGGTTGCCGGCTTCCTTGAGGTCCATCGTGACGCAACGCCGGACGTCGGGGACCTGGCCGATCGCGCTGATGAGGAGGGTGGGGGGGATCGAGAGGCTCTTCCCCTCGTGCGAGTATTCGTTGTAGAGGCTATCCTTGCCGGAGATGAACGGGCTGGTGTATGCCTTGGAGAGATCGCGGCAGGCGAGCGTCGCGAGCACGAGCGAGCCGAGGGTTTCCGGACGCTCGGTATTCCCCCAACAGAAATTGTCGAGCAACGCGATCCGATCCGGGTCGGCTCCCACTGCCACGCAATTGCGGATCGCCTCGTCGATCACGCAGGCCGCCATCGCGTAGGGGTCGAGTCGTCCCTGCCTGGGATTGATCCCGCACGAGATCGCCAGGCCGCGGGTCGATCCGCGGACGGGCAGGATCACCGAGGCATCCCCGGGACCGTCATCGGCGGCCCCGACCAGGGGCTTCACCACGGTCCGCGCCTGGACCTCGTGATCGTACTGGCGGACGATCCACTCCTTGCTGCAAATATCCCAGTGGCCGAGCAGCTTGACGAGATCGGCAGTATAGTCTTCCCGATCGGGGGCCTCGAAGGGGAGGACTTCGGGGGGAGTGAAGGTGGCCGAACGGACCACCTGGGGGCGTCCTTCGTGGAGGAAGTCCATCGACAGGTCGGCCACAACCTCCCCCTGATAGCGCAAGGTCAGCCGGCCGGTCGGCACGAATTCGCCGAGATCCGTGGCCTCGACCCCTTCCTTTGCACACAGGGCCTTGAATTCGTCCCAACGATCGGGAGGGACGGCCAGGACCATCCGTTCCTGTGCCTCGGAAATCCAGATTTCGGTGTAGGAAAGCCCTTCATATTTGAGGGGGGCCCGTTCGAGCTCGACCTGTGCGCCAAGCTCGGCCCCCATCTCGCCGACCGCCGAGCTGAATCCGCCGGCGCCGCAGTCGGTGATCGCGCGGAAGAGCCCGAGGTCACGGCCCCGGACGATCACGTCGAGGAGCATCTTCTCGGTGATCGCGTTGCCGATCTGGACGGCTCCCGCCGAGATCGTCTCGCTCTCGCTGGTCAACTCGACCGAGCTGAACGTCGCGCCGTGGATGCCGTCGCGGCCGGTGCGGCCGCCGATCGCCACGATCCGATCCCCCGGCTCAACCGACTTGAACGCTTTCCCCCTGGGGATGACCCCGACGGTCCCGCAGAAGACGAGAGGATTCGAGAGGTATCCGGGGTGGACCGCCAGGGCACCGTTGACGGTCGGAATCCCCATCCGGTTGCCGTAGTCCCGCACCCCCGCCACGATCCCTTTCAAGACCCGCCGAGGATGCAGGACGCCGACGGGGAGTTGCTCGGAGGGGAGATTCGGAGGGGCGACGCAGAAGACATCGGTGTTGCAGATCGGTTTCGCACCCAGGCCGGTGCCGAGCGCGTCTCGGATCACCCCCCCCAGGCCGGTGTTCGAACCGCCGTAGGGGTCGATGGCCGAGGGGTGATTGTGCGTTTCGACCTTGAAACAAACGTCATTCTGTTCGTCGAAGGTGACGACGCCGGCATTATCGGCGAAGACGCTCACGAGCCAATCGAGGTTGAGTTCCTGAGTCGCCCCGAAGATCGTCTCCTTGAGCAAGTTCTTGTAAACCTGGCCTCGGAACTCGATTTGCCCTTTCAGGGTCTTATGGGAACAGTGCTCGCTCCAGGTCTGGGCGAAGGTTTCCAGCTCGCAGTCGGTCGGATTGCGTCCGAGCCCGGCGAAATGGTCCTGGATCGTCTTCATTTCCGCCAGGCTGAGGGAGAGCTGGCCCGACTTGCTCAGCTCGATCAATGCCTGATCATCCATGCCGAGGAGCGGCACATCGATGCGCCGGAATTGATAAGGCTGCCCCTGGCCGAGCCGATCGAAGGGGAGGGGGCCGATGACCACTTCATCAATCGCCTCGTTGGCGAGGATTCGCTGGATCAGCCTGGGGAGCGAGGCTTCGGGGCCGTCGACCCGATAGGTCCGGACAGTCCGTACATTTTCAACCGGATATCCGAGGTCGTTCAGGAGTGATCGCGCGCTCTCGGCTTCCGGGTCGGTCACGCCCGGCTTCGGCAGGACGTGAACGACCGTTTCCGGCCCTGAAAATGGTGATCGGCACGGCCGGATCTCGAACGTTTCCACGACCGGATCGACGAGGAGCGAACGCGCGGCCGTTTCGATCCGGTCTTGCGAGACGGCCCCTTCGATGAGGAAACCGCGCCCCGCCCGGATTTTCCAGGGACCCGGGAGGCCCAATTCGGCGGCCTGATCCGCGATCTGGGTACCTAGGGAATCAGGTTGTCCTTGAGCGTACTGAATCTGTAAATGCCAAAGCATATCGGACCGATTTCAAAGGTTGATTTTTACCGGGAGTGCAAGACGTATCGTCGCTGATTGAGTATGGATCAAGGGGAGACCGCGTCAAACAATTCGAGCCAGGGAAAGGGCCCGAATGACGAGGATGATTGCAATTTGCGGAATTTATATCTTTGCTTGCGCGTGCGGGGAAGCCTGTCAAACAAGGGCTCTACGGGGTGGCCTCTTCGAGCGTGGCGAGGCGAAACGAGCGGGTATCAATAGGATCAATCAGGATTGTCCGGGCTCAACCGAAGCCTCTGGGCGATGGTTCAAAGCTTCGAACCGATCTCGTCGATGTTTCGCCTCTTCCCACCAGGAAGCGATGGCATTTTCGTCGTCGGTCATCAATGCGTACTTGAATGCAGTTGCCCGGTCGATGAACGAACCGAGGGCTTTCAGGAGCGGCCCCCGATTTTCTCGGAAGATCGCGGTCCAGAGTTTCGGATCGGCCCCGGCGACTCGGGTGCAATCGCGATAGGCGCCGGCCGCCAGGGGGAGCCAATCGGCCGGGATGGCGCCGGCCAGGGCGGAAGCGACCGCGTGCGGAAGATGGCTCGTGTAGGCCAGCACTTCGTCGTGTTCCGCCGGGCTCATCTCGATCACACGGCAACCCAGGCTCTTCCAGAATGCGCGCGCCTTCTGCCTGGGGCGGTCGGGCGTCCGGGCGGAGGGAGTGAGCAAGCAGACCCGGCCGTCGAAGAGATCGGCCCGGGCATGTTCGGGTCCTCGCTGCTCGGAACCGGCCAGGGGATGGGCGCCCACATAGACGGCCGAGGCGCGGGGATGTCCTTCGAGGGTTTCCACGATCCTCCGCTTGGTACTCCCCGCATCCGTGATCAACACGTCGTTCATCGTGAGATCGGCGGCACGCCGCAAATCCTCGGCGATCCCGTCGACCGGGGTGCAAACGACGACGACCTCGGCGCGCGAGATACCCTGGGCCAGATCGGTCGTGGAGCGATCCACGGCGCCGTGATGCTCGGCCTTTTCGAGCGATCGACGATTTCGGCCGATGCCGACGACCTCCGCGGCCAATCCGCGGGCGCGCAAACCGAGCCCCACAGAGCCGCCAATCAGCCCCACGCCGACGATCGCAACCGTCCCCCACTTCTCCAAGGCTCTGACCTCGCGTCCCGCCTAGCTTGGATTCGATCTACTTGAATTCTACCGATTCAGCCGGGGTAATACGAGGGGTGCCCGCCGAAATGCCGAGGCCATTCTTCGCGTTGTCAACAGGACGTTCCGAATTTTCGTCAAGAAGGTGAGGGAAGTTCAGCTCCGGATCGGGAAAAGGAATGGTTGGAGCGCCATGGCCATCGCCTTGGCCGACTTCCAGCGGTCTCGCGGCTGCTTCGCCATGGCCTTCAGGATGATTTTTTCTAAACCTTCGGGGGCGTCCGGTCGGAAGGCCCGCAGCGGCACCGGCGGATTTTCGAGGATGACGTTGTAGGAATCGGGCCGGCGCGGGTCGAACGCGAGGTAGGGATATTGATTGGTCATCAGGTAAAAAAGGGTCGCCCCCGCGCTGTAGATGTCGGCGGGCTCTTTCACGTCGCTGAAATCGCGGATGTGGTCGGGGGAGATGAAGCCGACCGACCCGCCGACGTCCCCCTGGCGGGTGAGCGTCGTGAACGCGTCGGAATCGGCGAAGCTCTTGGCGAGTCCGAAGTCGGAGAGCTTGACCCTGGGGCGGTGGATCGGCCCCATGACCAGCAGGTTCGACGGCTTCACGTCGCGATGGACGTACCCCTTGGAGTGCGCGAAGTCGAGGCCCGAGAGGAGTTGGCGGCCGATCTGGGCGGCCGATGCCGAGGGGAGGGGGCGATCGAGCCCGCGGATCCAGTCGAGGGCGTCTTTCCCGTCGACATATTCCATGATCAATTGGAACTGCCCGTCGACCTCGAAGATATCGTAGAAGGAGACGATGTTCGGGTGGCCGTTCCCGCCCGGCATGAGGAGGTCTCGGAGGACCCCCATTTCGCGACGGAAATAATGGCGGACCTTCTCGGCGGCCGAGTTCGATGGGCTGATCATCTTGATCGCCACGCGCCGGTTCTTGGAAATCTGCCGGGCGCGGAAGACTTCCCCCATCCCGCCGCCGCCGATCCACTCTTCGATGATGTAATCGGGATGCGTATTGGGATACTGCTTCTTGCGAGCCTCGCAGGCATCGCAGAGCAGGAGCGGTTTCGAGGTGACGGGGAATTCCGATGGGTGAATCGGGTGGTCGCGCGTGCTGGGGGTGGTCGGATCGCCCGCCGGGAAGCGCACTCCGCATCCGGGGCAGGGGACCATGTTCGCACCGGGCGAAGAAGTCTCGGTGAAGCGAACGTCGAATCGGCTATCCCCCGCGGTCACGGCGTCGCCGTCACGGAGCAGCACCCGCCCGACGCGCAGGCCGTTGACCTTGGTCCCGTTGGTGCTCCCCAGGTCGACGAGATGGCAGAGCGGCGGATCGTTCTCGATGAGAAAATGCTCTCGCGAGAGCATCAGGTCGCGGGTCATTGCGAACTGAGCTTTCGAGGACCGTCCGACGGTGAACGAATCCGGGTGATCCACCAAGAATTCCTGGCCGGCGTGAGGCCCGGCCGTCACTCGAAGGACCACCGCCATTCGTCCCTCCCGATTCACGATCCACGAGCCGTCGTTCGCCGGAACGCGGGCCTCTCTCTTCCAAAATACGAATCAACCGGCGGACTGGTCCAGCGCGATCTCCTTGAGTCGCTTCAGATCGACCTTGCCCGTCGACGTAATCGGGATCGCGTCGACCTTGATGAAGTCGCGCGCGGAGGGGACCCAGAGCTTGGGCATCGTGCTCGCGTTCAAGCGTTTGCAGAGTTCGTCGGGGGTCATGCCGAGGTCGGTATAGACGACCCGGAGCCGTTCGCCGGCGCGAGGGTCGGGGACGCCCGTGACGGCGACGTTCTCCTCGGTCACCTTGGCCGCTTCCATGATCGCGGACTCGATCCCGACGTGCGGCACCATCTCGCCGCCGATCTTCGAGAAGCGGCTCAGGCGATCGGTCACCTTCAAGAATCCATCCGCATCCAGATAGCCGAGGTCTCCGGTGGCGTACCAGCCGTTCTTGAGCACCTTCGCCGTCGCCTCGGGGCGGCCGAGATACCCCTGCATCACCTGAGGCCCCTTCACACAGATGATCCCCTCGCTGCCGGCGGGGAGATTGGCCTCCGTCTCCGGGTCGATCGTCTTGATTGCCGTCCCCGGGAGGGGAATGCCGACCGTCCCCGGTCGGTTCCCATAGATGGTCCTTCCATCCGGGAACGTCTTGTCGTGCGGGACGTTGACCGCGACGACCGGCGACAGTTCCGTCGTCCCGTAACCTTCCATCGGGTCGATCTTGAGGACTTGTTTGATGTCCCGGAATAACTCGGGCTTCAGCTTCTCGGCCCCCAGCAGCAAATGCGTCAGGTGCTTGAACTGCTCGGGAGGGCACTTCTGCGTGTAGAGCCGGGCGTAGGTCGGGGTCGCGGCGATGAGCGAGACCTTGTGCTTCTCGCAGAGCGACCCGATGACGCGGGCATCGAGCGGGCTGAAGTGATAGACGACCTTCTTCCCGAGTCCCAGCGCCACCCAGATCGTGACGGTGAACCCGAATGAGTGGAAGAAGGGCAAGATCCCCAGCAGGACCTCGTCCGGGAGCAATTCGATATGTTCGTCGACCTGGTGGACGTTGCTCAGGATATTGCGATGAGATAGCACGACTCCCTTCGGGTCCCCCGTCGATCCCGACGTGAAGATCACGGTGGCGGTCGCATCCAGGGACTCGTCCCGAAGGCCCGGGACGAACTTGCCCAGCAGGGACATCGGCACCAACCGCGCGACCGTCGCCGCCCAGGCCTTGTCGAGCAGCGTGACCTGTTTCGGGATATCCTCCAGGAAGATCAGGGTCCCCTTCGGCTTGATCTTGAATCGATCGAGGACCTTGGCGGACGTGATCACGTGAGTGATCCCGCACTGGTCGATCGACGAGTCGACGAGGTCCTGGCTCGCGGTGTAGTTGAGGTTGACCGGGATTTTTCCGAACAGGGTCATCGCCAGGTTCGC
>CALKTZ010001285.1 GCA_937997355.1 uncultured Planctomycetales bacterium
TGGACCGGGATGCGGATGGTACGGGCCTGGTCGGCGATCGCCCGGGTGATCGCCTGCCGGATCCACCAGGTGGCATAAGTGCTGAACTTGTACCCCCGGCGATATTCGTATTTATCGACGGCCCGCATCAGGCCGGTGTTCCCTTCCTGAATCAGGTCGAGGAACGAGAGGCCGCGATTGCGATACTTCTTGGCGATCGACACCACCAGCCGGAGGTTGCCGCCGGAGAGCTCGCGCTTGGCCTGCTCGTACTCCTTGAACCGGACGTTCATCAGCTCGGTACGCCCCTTGAGGCTCTTGGGGGTTTCGAGCGTGATCCGCATCAGGTCCTTGAGCTCTTTGACCAGATTCGATCGCTCCTCGGTCCCGCCGCGGCCCGATCGGTATTCGCGGAGCTGGAAGACCAGCTCGCCCATGCGACCGGCCACCTGTTCGAGCCGCTTCATGAGCGGCTGGACCTTCTGGGTCCGGATCGAGAGCTCCTCGACCAGGTTGACCGCCTTGCGCCGTCGCCGCTTCAGGTCGGCGAGCAGGATGCGCCGGGTCGGCAACGACCGGTCGCGGACGAATTCCTTGAAGTCGCGGACGTTGCACTCCATCAACTGGGTGAGGGTCGCCAGGTTGTGGGGCATGCGCCCGAGGATCTGGTCTTTCTCCAGGTTCTCGGTGACCGATACCTTGACGGTCCGGTCGAACGGCAATTCTCCCTCGTTGACCTTCTTGAGGACGTCAACGACCAGCGCCAGCGCGAAGTGGCATTCCAGCACCTTGCGGCGGAACCGCTTCCGCGTGACTTCGATCTTCTTCGCGAGCGCGATTTCCTGGTCCCGGGTGAGGAGGGGGATCTCCCCCATCTGGGTCAGATACATCCGGACCGGGTCATCGATGCGGCGCGAGATATCGTCGAGGTCTTCGGGGGTGAGCTCGGCTTCCTCTTCCTCCGGCTCTTCGGCGAGGTCTTCATCGGGCTCGTCGTCGAGATCGCCGGAGGCGAGCAGACGGCTCTCCGCCTCGTCTTCGTTGATCAGCTCGATCCCCATCTCGTCGAGCATTTCGAGCAAGCCGTGAATACGCTCGGGGCTCGCCGCCTCGTCGGGCAGAAAGTCATTCACCTGGTCGAAGGTGAGAAACCCTCGCCGCTTGCCCAGTTCAAGGAGCGTCTTGAGGCCCTCGTCCAACTTATCCATCCAGAATCCTCCCTCACGGAACGACGGGTCAGGACGCGTCTAATTTCGTGTCCGGCCGCTGGTTCAACAATCGACGATATTCTAATTGCAAGGCAAGATGGGCGTCTGTATCGGCCGAGACATCGGCTCCGATCGATGCGTTCTTCAAGTCCCGGATCGCCTTCTCCAGATCCCGGAGCCGCCTTCTGCGTTCGCGCTCGAGGATCGCCGGGATCAATTGCTTCAGCCGCTCGGTCCATGGGGCCGGGCGGATCTCCTCGGGGATCGCCCCCGGCTCGATCGGGAGGAGCAGGCCGGCCGCGAAGGCCCGAAGATTCGGGTCGTTCAACCGGAGCACGATGCGCTCGAATCCGGGGACCTCTCCTTCGTCTCTCAAGTCCAGATAAACCTGAAAAATCGCCCGCAACGGTGCATCACGCAGCAAATCCACCGAAACTCGCGACGCCAACTCCGTGGCGGCCTCGGGTTCATTGAGGAGAATTTCGATGAATTCGCGATCGGTTTGATCGAGCTCGGCCGGATGGATCGGCGAGAATTCGTATTCCTGTTCCGCTTCCTCGGGCATCGTCTCGGGAGAGGCGGTCGGCGGGGGGGGCGTATCGCCCGCCAGATGCGGCCGGACCTGCCGGAACGAGGAGCCCGATGAGCCCCCCTCGTTTCGCGCCTTTTTTCGCAATGACTTGAGCTTCCCGCGAAGCGTCTGCACGTCCACGCCGAGCGTGTAGGACAGGGTGTCGAGCGTCTTGGCGAGCTTCAAGTCCTGGACGTTCAATCCGGTGCCATGGCCCAGGGGGACCCGAGCGAGGAGCGAGAGGACCCAGTCCGCAGCCCGCGTCGCCCCGTCGACCGAGCCAAGCTCGAATTGGGTCTTCGATCGGTTCAGCAGGAACGCCAGGGGATCGACCGCCCGATTGATCAACGCTCGAAATGCCTCGGCACCTTCCCGAATCAGGAAATCGCAGGGATCAAGCTTCTGAGGGAGGGTGAGGACGCGAAGGTCGACGTCATGCGTCAGGAACAGTTCCAGGCTGCGGTCGGCGGCTTTCTGGCCGGCTTCGTCTCCGTCGAAGATCAGCACGACTCGATCCGCCAGACGGCGAAGGGCCGTGAGGTGATCGTCTCCCAGTGCCGTCCCCAACGTTCCCACCACGTTGCCAATCCCCACCTGATGCGCCGCGATCACATCCGTATAACCTTCGACGACGGCCACCCACCCGGCCTCGCGGCTCGCGACCCTTGCCAGGTCGGCCGCGTAAAGATTTTTCCGCTTCTGAAAGAGGAGCGTCTCCGGGCTATTGAGATATTTTGCGACATTTTTCCCCTGGGCAGCCATTGCCTTTTCGGCTTCCGGCAGGATTCGACCTCCGAATCCGATCGCGCGTCCTTGAAAATCATGGATCTGGAAGATGAGCCGGTCTCGAAAACGTTCCCGAGGAAATCCCGGGGCCTCTTCGGAGCGGATGACCAGTCCTGCTTGTTCCAAGCCGTCGACGTCAAAACCTGCCCGATTTGCCTGTGCCAACAGCCACCCCCGTTCCGAAGGAGCGTAGCCGAGGCGAAATCGTTCGACGATTTCCGGGGCCAACTTCCTCTGTTCTAGGTAGTCACGAGCCGTCGACGAAGACCGAAGCGTACGGACGAACAAATCTTCCGCCCACGCATGAATTTCCAGAAGATCGGTCTTGGACGGGCCGCGTCGCTCACCTCCGGGCGGGGGGGTGTCCAATGCGATCCCGGCCCGTTCGGCCAACATCCGCTTCGCCTCTGGAAAATCTACGTGCTCGATGTTCTTGACGAAATCAAAGATATCCCCCCCCGCGCCGCAGCTCCAGCACCGGTACGATTGGCGTTCCGGATTGATCTCCATCGACGGATGATGATCGTTATGAAACGGGCAGAGGGCTTTGTACTTGGAACCGGAGCGATGCAGCGTGAGGTACTGACCGATGAACGCGACGATATCCAACGCGTCTTTTATAGCGGCTGAGCTTGATTCAGCGTATCGGGTCACCGGGAGCTCCTGACTCGTGTATTCAGGCCCGGGTGTATCGCAAACACCTCGGAAGGTGAAACGAAAACTTGGCGGATTCCTCGTGTGACCCGTTCGCCGTTTCCTTGAATCTTCACTGGCGGATTCACTCGAATTATACCCCTGCAACACTTTCGGTCAAGTTTTTCCGGAGTCCTGCCGAGAGCGTGGCAGTTTCTTTAAGTCAAATGGGTTATATCACTTAGGCAAAGACGGCTTGCGCCAACGGCTTCGTGCGACGATCCATTCGGGGCTTCGGGCCGGTAGGTTCTTGACTTTGATGTCACGGCATGTTCTCCATCGCAATTGCTCAATCTGGATGGTCTTGCCTTTTGGCCCAATGGTTTATGAAATGTCTCGTAAACCAGGTGTCCAAGTCAAGCCCCGAGAGTGGTTTCACATCGGTCAATCATCGAAATTGATTGCAAAATGGATGCGGGCATTCGTGGGAGTGCCACGAAAGCGTTGCCCATGCAATCCCACGCAACAAGCTACCCGACGACGAGGAATCGTCTCCGAAGAAACTCTACCACGCATTGGGCGGACACTTTTTAAAAGCGGGTTTTTCCTCGACACAATTCATCGTCGTCTGCCCTGCGAGACTTACCCCGGCTGCCGCATCCCCACGGCACTCGTCTCGGAGGAGATGCAAGGCGTTGGAAGAGCGGGGTGTTTGAGGAGAAATTAGGAGCAGGCGCAGTTTGCAAGACCTTGTGGCATATCACGCACCACGAGCTGGTCCGGAAGGAATCAATCAGGGATGTGGAGCGGAATTCGTTGGTTCGCCACCGATCCGAATGGAGCCAACTCGGCCGTCGCGAGTTTGGACGATCAGATCGAGGGGTTGGCCGGCCCCCGGGTCGAATCCACGAACCGTATTTTCAAATTCGGCCAGAGAATGGATCGGGCGTTGGCCGACTCCCAAAATGCGCATCCGGGGACGCAGGCCGGCCTGAAACGCCGGGCTGGCCGAGACGACCTGATCAACCTCAACCGTCGGGGATGACCCCTTGGCCTCCGGATTGTCTCGTTCCCGGACCGTGAACCCGAGCGAGGCAACTTCCGGGGAAGCAGGCAACTCCGCGATGGTGACATCGACCTTCGAGGGTTTGCCGTCGCGATAATAGGTGAGGGGGACGGTGGCGCCGACATCCAAATTCGCGGCCAGGTTTCTCAGCGAGGCCGGGTTCGACACGTCATGCCCGGCGAGGTTGGTCAGCACATCGTTCATCTTGAGACCAGCCTTCTCGGCCGGGCTCCGTTGTTGAACCTCGGTCACCACGGCACCTCGATAATCGCTGAGCTTGAGCTTTTCGGCGAGGCTCGAATCCAATGGCTTGAGTCTGACGCCGAGATAGCCGCGAGTGACCTTCCCCTCCTTGATCAGACCCTCGACGACCCGGCGCGCCAGGGACGAGGGGATGGCCAATCCGATCCCCTCGTAACCTCCACTCTGGGTGATGATCGCCGTATTGATCCCGACAACCTTGCCGGAAAGATCGACGAGAGGTCCGCCGGAGTTCCCGGGATTGATCGCGGCATCGGTCTGAATGAAGGACTCATAATCGGCGATCAGGACATCATTGCGCTCGGTCGCCGAGACGATCCCGACGGTGACCGAGTGATCGAATCCGAGCGGACTGCCGATTGCAAGCACCCAGTCGCCGATGTCGAGCTTGTCGGAATCGCCCCACTCCGCCTGCACTTGCAGCGGGGTTCGAATTCGGACCTGAAGCACGGCGAGGTCGGTCTTGGCGTCGGCACCGACCAGCCGGGCGTTCACGTTGTCGCCCGGTCCAAGCTGCACCACGATCTGGTCGGCGTCCTTGACCACGTGATAATTGGTGACGACGTAGCCCTTCGCCTTGTCGATGATCACCCCGGAGCCGAGTTCCTGCCTCTGTCTTCCGCGAGTGAGCTCATTCCCTCCGAGGGGGAGTCCCGGGACCATCGCGCCGCCACCCTGCCGCTCTCGGAGAGACTGAACATTCACGACGGCGGGGGAAACCGCGGTCGTCGCCATTCGGAATAACTCCGAGGCGCGTCCGACCGCCCCCTCGCGGTCCAGCTTGGCCAGGGCCTCGGAAGCGGCCCTCGATCGGCCGGCCTCCCAGGCGTACCCGGCTCGGTTCGCGACATAGGGGATGCCGTAAACCAGGAGCGCCGCGATGCAGAGGACGAACAGGATGAGCACGAACCCCCGACGGACCGGAGGTGTTTCGGGGCGCGGCGGGGGCTCGTCAAAGCCATAGTCCTGGAGGTCGAACGACGACATCGGACAGCACTCCAAGTCCTAAAAATGGTTCGATCTGATGATCGGGATGTTGAGCCACGATGTTTGGCGTGAATGAATTCGCCGGGACAATCGGAGGCTTCCGCACCGCGGATACTGGGAAAGCGGAGGATTTCGAACGACGATCTCGGTTGGCGAAACCGTCGATATTGTGGGCGGGGAGCGACTTGAAATCAACCCGCGCCAGGTCGTTTGGCCTACGCTGCGTCAAAGCGACGTTCCCTTCACAACTCGAAGGGGCGTCCGTTAATGTGGTGATTGAGTCGACTTCATCCCCTTGTGCAGATCGGGTTACGCGTCATGTGCGGGATCGCCGGTTTCGTCAATCGAGGAGGCCGACCTGCCGACCGTGAGCTTGTGGCCCGAATGACCGCCACGCTGGCGCCTCGGGGCCCCGATGGCGACGGATTCTATTGCCGGGGGCCGGTCGCGCTGGGGCATCGCCGGCTGTCGATCATCGACCTTGCCGGCGGCGCGCAGCCGATGTCGAATGAGGACGACTCGGTCTGGGTAAGCTATAACGGCGAACTTTACAACGAATTGGAGCTGCGGTCCGAACTCCTGAAGCGAAATCACATTTATCGTTCGAGCTCGGATACCGAAACGCTCGTCCATCTTTACGAAGAAGAGGGCCCCGACTTCGTCCGACGCCTCAACGGCATGTTCGCCCTCGCCATCTGGGATTCGTCGCGTTCCCGCCTCGTGCTCGCTCGGGATCGCATGGGGCAAAAGCCCCTCTACTATGCCGAAACCCCCGGCGGCGGCCTGGTCTTCGGTTCGGAACCGAAGGCTTTGCTGGCGCATCCCGAGGTCCGGCGTGAGCTAGATCACGACAGTCTGCGGCGCTACCTTTTTTACGAGTATGTCCCCGCACCTTACTCGATTTGGAAAGGGATGCGCAAACTTCCCGCGGGCCATCTCCTCGTCTGGGAAGACGGGATTGTCCGCTTCGAAAGGTATTGGGATGCACCGTCTCCCTCTCCGGAAGTCCGAGGAGGAGAAGGTTTTGAGGCGGCGGCTGAGCGGTTCTGGGACGAGTTTCGCGATGCGGTCGCGCGGCATCGACGATCGGACGTCCCGCTCGGCGTTTTCCTGTCCGGAGGGTTGGATTCCTCGAGCGTCGCGGCGGCACTCTGCGAAATCGAGCCCGCTCGCAGCGTCCACACGTTCTCGATCGGCTTCGACGATCCGAGTTTCGATGAGTCGACTTATTTCCGTTCGGTCGCCGGCGCGCTAGGGACCGATCATCACGAGCGGAAGTTCTCGATCCAGTCGCTGCTCGAACTGCTCCCCGGAGTTGCGTCCTGGTTGGATGAGCCGTTCGGCGATGCGTCGATCCTCCCGACGCACCTCCTGAGCCGGTTCGCCCGCGAATCGGTCACGGTGGTTCTCGGTGGGGATGGGGCCGACGAATTGCTCGCCGGTTACCCCACCTTCGCCGCCGAGCGAGCCGCGGGCCTATTTCGGCGGCTTCCCCGCCCCGCGAAGGCGCTCGCTGGGGTCGCGGCCCGCCGATTGCCGGTGAATCACGGAAATCTCAGCTTCGACTTCAAGGTCAAACAATTCTTGCGCGGTGCTGACGAGCCACTTGCGCTCGCACACCAACGCTGGCTCGGCTCTTTCGCGGAATCCGAAATCGACGCCTTGCTCGTGCAATCGCCGTGTATCGGAGTCGAGCGGGAGCATCTCGCTCGGGCTTCGGCGTTGGCCCCCGGTACGGATTCGCTCCATCGGTCGCTGGCACTCTACCAGGATACCTATCTGCCCGAGGACATCCTGACCAAGGTCGACCGCGCCAGCATGGCGACGGGCCTTGAAGTCCGCGCGCCGTTTCTCGACGCGGAGCTCGTCGATTCCGTTCAGGCCATGCCGTCGGCGTTCAAATTTGGACGAAACCAGACAAAACGGTTGCTGAAACGCGCGGCGTCGGGTAGGCTCCCCGAACTTATCTTGAACCGGCCGAAGAAGGGTTTTGGAATTCCGGTCGCGAAGTGGCTTCGAGGACCTCTGGCACCCCTGGTCAACGAGTTGCTCGGCCGCGATCGATTGGAACGCCAAGGGATTTTCCGCCCCGACGCTGTCCTCCAACGTGTTCGCGATCATCGCAAGCCACTCTGGACGCTCCTCATGTTTCAACTCTGGCATGATCGCTGGTTGACCTGAATCCGGCAGGCCGGCAGGTCAAGAGAAGTCAACCCACTTCGCGGGTTTATCCTATGTTGATGCTATGAGAATCCTTGTCGTTTCGGATATCCACGCCAATTGGACGGCCCTCGAAGCGATCGCAGAGCCATTCGATGTTTGCCTCTGCCTGGGGGATCTGGTCGATTACGGCCCGGACCCGGCCCCTTGTGTGCGCTGGGCGATGAATCACGCAACTTATGCGATTCGCGGCAATCACGATCATGGAGTCGCCCAGGGGATTGATGTGACGGGAGAATCCGGCTTCCGCTACCTGACCCGGATTTCGCGCGACTCGATGTGGGAAGCCCTCGATTCGGACGAACGGCGCTACTTGCTCCAACTTCCCGTCACGCAACGGGCGACCCTCGACGGGATGAAATTCCTGATGGTTCACGCGACGCCTCGCGATCCCCTCGACGAGTATGTCCTCAAGGATCGATCGGTCTGGGAACGACGGCTTCAAAATGTCGATGCCGACATCGTCTGCGTCGGCCATTCTCACATGCAATTCAAATTGAAGGTGAATGATAAGGTGGTCCTCAACCCGGGAAGCGTCGGCCTGCCCAGGGATGGGGATCCCCGAGCGGCGTATGCGATCATCGAGAACAAACGGATCGAGTTGAAACGTCTCGCCTATCCGGTTGAACAGACGTTGGAGCGGATTCGGACGAAACCTTGGCCGCAACGGGCCAAGGACATGCTCCATCACGTCTTCCGCGAGGGACGCCTCCCTCCCGACGACCGAAAGCAATACTCGGCGGCAGCGACGGGCGCCGATGTCGAGCCCGAGCCGATTCCCAGCACGGACTGCTGATCGTTCCGGCCGCGCTCGGAGTCAAATTCCGCCGCCGAGTGCGTCCCGAATCGTGGGCATGGATTTCTCCGCGGACGCGGTGTTAACCAGGACGACGCGATCCCCCGGCTTGATCATCCTTCGATCCGCCAGTTCCGGAAGCGCGGCCAGGGTCGCCGCCCCTTCGGGAGACCAGGCGAAGCGGCGATCACGCCATTCGGTTCGGATCGTTTCAAGGATCATTTCGTCCGTCACCGCCAGGGCGCAGCCTCCCGAATCCCGAATAATCCGCAGGACATCCCCATGCCCGACATTCCGGGCGACATTCAAGCCGGTAGCGATCGTTTTGCCTGGGGGAAGGGGAGTGATGTCGGGTTCGCCCGCTTCGAACGCTCGAACCAGCGGGGTCGTCGCGGCACTCTGAACGGAGACCATCCGAGGACGGGACGGGCCGATCAAACCGAGTGATTCCAACTCATCGAAGGCCTTGGCCATGCCCACCACGCCGGTCCCTCCGCCGGTGGGATAGACGATCACGTCGGGGACACTCCAACGACGGCTCGCCAGCCGATCCCCGGCCGGCTCGGCCATCTCCAGGCCGAGGGTTTTCTTCCCCTCGGCGCGCCAACCCGGCTCCTGGAACGTCGCGACGCTGAAATAGCCTCGCGGAACATAGTGCTCGCGGACTCTCTGGGCACATTCGATGATCGTCCCGTCCACCAGGTCGAGGGTGATTTGCTCGGGATGGAGGCGTGCCAGTGCCGCAACACGGCCCAGGATCGGGAGATCCGTATCGGGTGACATGACGACCGCGACCTGGATTCCCGCCGCGAGGGCGTATTCCGCCAGGGAATCTCCGGCATTTCCCTGAGTGGGTATTGCCAGGCGGGTCAACCCGAAGGCCTTGGCTATCGAGACTGTCATCGCCATCCCGCGATCCTTGAAGGAAAGGGTTGGATTGGCGCCATAACCGGTGTACGGCTTCCCTTCATCCTTGACTTCCAACGAACAACCAAGCCGTTCCGCCAACGGGTACGCATACGGAACGCAGGGAGTCGAACCCTCGCCGAGCGTAACGATGTGCCGACGATCCTCGGCGTCGGTGAAATCAAGGGGTAATAAGCCGCCAAATCGCCAAAGATCGTTCCGATCGGGATGCCACCAACCGTCCCGACCCCGTTCTTTCTCGAGCCGCTCACAATCGAGCACAATCTGCACGCGACGCCCGTCAACGGGACAAAGCCCCATTAAATGATCGGCCGGATAGTTCGTTCCACAAGTCGTGCAATTGAGGTGGGATACGTAACGCATTGTTCACTCTCGAACACCGGCGGGAGGTGAGAGCGGCCCCATCGAAGAAAATCTCCTTCTTTCCTGAATCAGCCGAATAGTGGATTCGGTTTCTACGTCTTTACGTATGGTAAGTTACCTTGCACATGAACCTGGGCTTGCAGGTTCTCGTTCAAAACCACACTTGCCTGATGGGAACCATGGATTGATCCGGTGTTGGGCTCAAACAGAGCTTTTCCGGAGCGGTCGTCGATTCAATCCTTACCATCTCCGCATCAGGGAATACCAGGAAATTTCTCGGACTCACCCTCAGGGCGTCGGCTCAGGCAGCCTGATCGCTTCGATTCTCTCATAGAACTTTTGAGACATCCAAATTTTTGTTTTGTATCGAAGAAAGGCATCGTTCCATGCGACCGACTTGTATTCAAGCCACCGCTTTCGTGGCGGGTCTCTCCCTAGCTTTCCCAACTTTTAGTCTTGCTCAGGCCCTGGATGGCTCAAAGCTTGATGCTTCCAAGGCGGTCAACACCAAGTCCAAGTCTCGTGAGAAGTTTGCTCCGAACGCGAAGTCATCCGCGAAAACAAATGAGCAATCGATCGCGGGGACGAGC
>CALKTZ010001286.1 GCA_937997355.1 uncultured Planctomycetales bacterium
AGGAAGCCGATGAATTCGATTCGCCGCCTCGATTCGGTTCCAAGTGATGGACCTTTCCATCGGCGAACCTCCACCAAGTCGAACGGAGATCGACCGCAGGCTGGGAAACGGGGTGATCCTTCCCCCTGAAATGCGCGGGAATGCAGAGTTTGCTCGCGAATGCAAGAAGCCATTCCGGCACTGTGGACACCGTCCGGCGCTTCTCCGCGGTTCTCTTCTCGGCGGAGTTCCGGCGAGATCGGTGCATCCTTAATCGGACTTTTTCTTCCCGTCTCAATCAACCTCCCTGATCCGTTTGATCGTTTAAAAGCCACTGGATTTCCAAATATGCCCGAGGTTCGCCCGTTCCGTGGGGTCCGATACGATATCGCTCATGTGGGGACGCTCGCCGACGTCGTAGCCCCTCCTTACGATGTGATCGACTCCAGCCTGCAAGACCGACTCTACTCGGCCAGCCCCTACAACATCATCCGGATGGAGCTCAATCGACCCGAGCCGGGCGATTCCGAGACTGAGAACCGTTACACGCGAGCCACAAGGTTCCTGCGCGACTGGCTGAAGCAGGGGATCTTGCAGGCCGAAGATCATCCCGCCTTCTACGTCTACGAGCAGACCTTCGAGGTCGAGGGGACAACCTACGTCCGGAGCGGTTTCTTCGCGAGGGTCCGGCTCGAGCCATTCGGTTCCGGGCGGATTTACCCTCACGAACAAACTCTGTCCGGCCCCAAGGCCGATCGCCTGGCCCTCTACAAGTCGACCGGCTTCAACCTGAGCCCAATCTTCGGGCTCTATCCCGACGACGAGCAAACGGTCTTGAAGACGGTCGTCGCCGGAATCCGCGACACGACACCCCTGGAGGCCACCGACCATCTGGGCGTCGTGAATCGGCTTTGGGTTGTGACCGATTCCAAGACGCAGACCGCGATCCAGGGGCTCCTCGCGGACAAGCCGATTTTCATCGCCGACGGCCATCATCGTTATGAAACGGGGTTGAAATATCGCGATGAGCTGGCGGCTTCCGGAGAACTCAAAGGGGACGACGACCCGGCCAACTTCTGTCTCATGATGCTCGTCGGGATGAGCGATCCGGGATTGATCATCCTCCCGACGCATCGTCTCGTCTCGGGATTCCCCGGGCTCACCTCGGCCGTCCTCGCGGACAAGCTGTCGGCCGAGTTTGATATTCAGGACGTCGGGTCGGGCGAATCCGCCTGCCGCGAGGTTTGGAAGGCGATGGAAGAGAGCGGCGATCAGGATGTCCTCGGCTTCGGCACCGTCGCCGATGGCCGTTGGATGTTGGCTCGCCTCCGCACCGACGAGGCGATGGATCGGCTCGCCGCCGATCACAGCCCCGAATGGCGATCGCTCGGCGTGAGCATTCTCCACGAACTCGTCCTCGGAGACCGACTCCGAGGCGCGGGAACGCCCGCTTGCCGTTACGTACACTTGCTCGACGAAGTCCTGGCCGATGTCGCCGCGAAGGGCTGCGACCTCGCCTGCCTGGTCCCCCCCGCGAGCATGGCGCACGTCGAGAACATCGCCTCAAACCTTGAGACCATGCCTCCGAAGAGTACCTATTTCTACCCCAAGCTGCTGAGCGGGCTGGTCCTGAATCCGCTGAGATGAGATTGGAACCGGAACAATCGCATACGGGGTAGGCGGATCGGGAGCGAATGCCCGATCCGCCTACCCCGGCTTTTTCGAGGATCGCCTCGATCAAGGATTGACCGGCGTCGGCGGCGGGGGAGGT
>CALKTZ010001287.1 GCA_937997355.1 uncultured Planctomycetales bacterium
ATGGACCCGATGGATCGGTTTCAATTCACATTATACACGTCCCGACGGATCTCTTGTTGAGAATCCCAGAACTGCCAAATCGCGATGCGGAACGACCCGATGATCTCGACTTGAATCCCGAATTCGAAGCTCCGAAGTCCGTCGACACTCAACGCCGAAAAGCCACACCGTCGATGTCATGGGCACAATCGAATTCGGCGTCATTTTCAATCGGGCCGGCTCGCGTTAAAATCATAAGTCCGCAGAACCTCCGTCGATTGGTCGTTCCAGATTCATCGACGCGGAGAATGCGGGCGCCGTCCGGCCGACGAGACGTGGATGTCGCCTCGATCGCCCCTGATGTTTCTTTCCTCGAGAGGTTTCTCCGTTGAATCGATTCTGGCTTTCCTTGCGGGCGTTCTGGCTCATCCTCACCGATCGAGACGTCGCCTCCCGAGTCGAGCAGGTCCTCGGCCGCACCCCCACCGGTCCGGATTTGCGGATTCTGGCGGTCCTCCAACGCGACGGCCGGCTCGTCGATTTCCTCCTGGAAGACATGGACTCTTACACCGATGCCCAGATCGGCGCGGCGGTGCGCGACATCCATCGCGGGTGCCGCAAGGCCCTGAACGATTATCTGACGATTTCTCCGATCCTCTCGGAGCCCGAAGAGGCGAGGGTGAATGTCCCGGCGAATTTCGACCCGGCCGCCATCCGGTTGATCGGGAACGTGACGGGGACGCCCCCGTTCCGCGGGACCCTGAAGCACCACGGTTGGCGGGTGACTTCCGTCCACTTGCCCACCTTGCCGGTTGCTCGTGACGACTCGTCGGTGCTCTCGCCGGCTGAAGTCGAAGTGGCCTGATCCGACAACGCGTTGAGACCAAGGAGCCCGCATGTCCCGGTTCGTGATTGGTATCGATCTCGGAACGACCAATTCGGCAATTGCCCATGCCGATGCCGGGGAGCTTGACCCCGCGGCGACTCAAGATGCGGTTCCCATCTCAATCGTGCCCATCCCGCAACTCGTCGGGTTGAACGACGTCTCGACGCGTCCCCTCCTCCCGTCGTTCCTCTACGTGCCCGCGGCGAAGGAATTCCCCCTCGGATCGCTGGAACTCCCCTGGAAATCCTCGGCGGATCGCGTCGTGGGTGCTTTCGCGAGGGACCACGGCGCCAAGACGCCCGGGCGTCTCATCAGCTCGGCCAAGAGCTGGCTTTCGCACTCGGGAGTCGACCCCCGGGAGGCCATCCTCCCCTGGACGGCCGCCGAAGACGTCGCCAAGCTTTCTCCGGTCGCCGCGACCGCAGCTTACCTCACCCACCTCCGAGACGCCTGGAACGCCGAAGTCGCCGGCAAGGTCGCGGCGGATCGGCTGGAGAATTGCGAGGTCCTCCTGACCGTCCCCGCCTCGTTCGACGCCGTCGCCCGCGAGCTGACGATCGAGGCGGCGGGGCAAGCCGGGCTCAAGAACGTCACCCTGCTCGAAGAGCCGCAGGCCGCGTTCTACGCCTGGCTCGGCGCGCAGGGGGACGCCTGGCGCAAGAAGGTGAAGGTCGGAGACATCCTCCTCGTCTGCGACGTCGGGGGCGGGACGACCGACTTCACCCTCATCTCGGTCGGCGATGAAGGGGGAGACCTGGTCCTCTCTCGGCTCTCCGTCGGCGATCACATCCTGCTCGGCGGCGACAACATGGACCTGGCGCTGGCCTATGCGGTCGCCGGGACGCTCCCCCAGGGGATGGACGGGCTCGACGCCACCCAGCGCATCGGCCTCAATCACGCCTGCCGAGCGGCCAAGGAATCGCTCTTTCAAGATCCCGGCAAGATGTCGGCGCCGGTCGCGATCCTCGGCCGAGGCTCGAAGGTCATCGGCGGTTCGATCAAGACCGTGAGATGCTCAGCCAGGTCTTGATCGACGGGTTCCTGCCGCGATGCGCCCCCACCGACCTCCCGGCCCGTGGGCGTCGGGTCGGCCTCACCGAGATCGGCCTCCCCTACGCCGCCGATCCCGCGATCACGCGACACCTGGCCCGCTTCCTGGGCCAGCAGGCGGGGTCGCTCCACTCGGGGGGATCGCTGATCGTGCCGTCGGCCGTGCTGTTCAACGGCGGCGTCTTCAAGTCGGAAGAGATGCGACGACGGATTCTGGACGTCCTCTCCTCATGGGCCGGCCGCACGGTTCCGGAACTCGATTCGGCCGATCTCGACCTGGCCGTCGCGCGGGGCGCCGCCTATTACGGCCTGGTCCGCCGTGGGAAGGGCGTGCGCATTCGAGGCGGAGCCCCTCGCTCCTATTATGTCGGCCTCGAAACCTCGGCCCCGGCCGTGCCGGGAATCCCCCCGTCGCTCAAAGCCCTTTGCGTCGTCCCGATGGGGATGGAAGAAGGGACAGAGACCGATGTTCCCGGACCTGAGATCGGCGTCGTGATCGGCGAGCCGGCCGTCTTCCGATTCCTCGGGTCGACGACCCGCCGGGACGACAAGGTGGGAACCATCCTCGAACGCTGGGCTCCCGACGAACTCCAGGAACTCGCTCCTCTCGAAACCTCGCTCGAAACCCGAGACGGCAAGGGCAAGGCCGGCGAGACCGTTCCGGTCCGTCTCCACTCCCAGGTCACGGAAGTGGGGACGCTCGACCTCGGCTTCCACAGCACCCGCGATGACCGCCGCTGGAAGCTCGAATTCAATGTCCGCGATCAGGCTGAGTGAGCTTCAAGGCCGGCCCGGCCATGCGAACGCATTGACCATGCTGCGGTACACGATGGCGCGGTGCATGGGAGACTCCAACTTGTCGATCCAGAGGCGGGCTTCCGCCGCGTGACCAGACGCGGCTTGCGTCCTCGCGACCTCACCCATCGCATAGGCCTTGTGGCTCGAATCCGAGATCCGGCCAACGGTTTTCAAGGCGCCTTCCACATCTCCCTTTTGCACCTGCACAACCGCGATATTCGCGATGATGGGGGCCTGAAAATAGATTTCGTCGAAGGCCATCGCGTGATTCACGGCCTCATCCAGCAAGCCGGCCTCGGCGAAGGCAATGGCAAGAGGACGAAGTGCATCGTTGCGTTCTCGACCATTCCTCTCTTTCATCTGCTTGATCTCGATGGAAACCTGCTCCAGGATTTCCGAGGCCCGCTTCAGGGTGGAGATCGCATCCGCCCGCTGATCCGCTCGGAGTTGGGCTCGTGCGATCGCGACCATGGCCTGCCCCTTCTGATGATCATCTCCTCGGATGGACTCAACCACCTTGAGGGCTCCCGCAATGTCGCCGAGATCGGCCCTTGCGGACGTGATCACCGCGAGTTGTTCGGCCCGTTGAAGATCGGTGTCGAACTTTTCGGCGATGCGAATCGCCTCGTCCCAGGCGCGGCGGGCCGCGGCAAGATCCCCTCTTCTACGCTCCTCCTTCGCGATCGTCTCAAATGCACTCGCCTTAAATTTGATGGTCCGCGGGTCGCTGGCACCTTTGCCGATCATATGAACCATCTCGTATGCTCCCCGAAAATCCCCCGCCTTGGCCCTTTCCCCAACCACGTGCCCGAGCATGTTCGCCTTGGTGAGATCGTCCGTGAACCATTCAACGCATCTCAACGCACCCGATAAATCACCGCTGCGCGCCCGAGCCACGGTCAACTTCTGGAAGATCAAAGGCCGGACTCGGTCGCCCGGGAGACCGTCGCTGAATTTCAAGAGTCGTTCGAGTACCTCTTGATCCGTCTGAGAAGATTCCGGCCAGGAGCTGCCCACGACAATCGAGAGCAACGAGCCCCGAATTTCGCGCGAACTCTGGGGTATTGCCGCGAGGGTCTTGAACGCGAAATCGAGTTCACCGACCGTGACCAAAGCGACCAGCGTATTGCCGAGCGATCGTTTCCAGGCCTCCACGTTTTCGCCATACCCTTCGAGAAGTTCGAGCGATGCCTGGAACCTCTCGCGGGCCTGGGCGATTTTCCCGGATCTCGCCAGATCCTTGGCGATCTCATTCTGGACTTGGATTTTGGAGCTGAGGCATAACTCTTTAGCCGAAGCGTCCGGCTTCTCAGACTCTTCGAGCAAGATATCCGAGGTCTCTTCGATTCCCTTGAGATCGCGGATTCCGGCCTGTTCACCGATGATCACTTTCAGCCGGATCAACCGATATTTCTTGTCTTCGATCTCTCGGGCGGATTGAGCGGCGGATCCGAATGTCCGCCGAGCTTTTTCAATCTCACCGAGTTTGGCCTGAGCATAGGCCGCGTTGATGAACGCATTGGCCCGTGAATTCGGGTCCTTTTCGGCCTTCACGTCCTGAACAACCATATCGAGGCTCTTGAGCAAGTCCCGTTTGGTGGCATCATCGGGAATCGGCCGCTCGGCCTTGACCGGTTTCGACAACGGCGGCGCGTCGGCGGCGCCAACCGTTCCTTGAGCAAAAAACGCCGAGAGAATTCCGAGCAATTGCCAACCGACCAGCCGGCCGGGCATCGCGGGTAGTCCAAGGGCATGATCGTTCATCGAAGCCTCACATTTCCGGGTCAAAACCCTCGCCCCCATGATCCTCCGTCGAGACTCCTCGAACCGAACGGCTCGCTCGGAGAGCCATGCCACCCACGAGCGACTCAACCACTCCCCGCCGGAGCACGGGATCGTCCAGCTTGCGAATCCAGCCGACGGCCTCGGCCTCCCGCCCCGCCTCCCCTTCCATCCTGGCGATCCGTTCCTGAGCGGCGGTCCGCGACCATCCCGGAGATAAATCGTCGATTGCCTTGAGTGCCGCGGGCAAATCGCCCGCTCGCGCGATTCCCACGGCGATCTCCACGAGGGCGGCGACGGCGGCATAACCCCCGCGGGCGGTTTGCATGACGGCGGCAATCTCCCGGGCGTCGGCGAAATCCCCCGTGGAACAAAGCTCTTGAACGATCGCCGCATGGGCCTTCAGCTCATCATCGCTGAGGTCGACATTCCGATCGCCGTCCGCCACCTTGGTCCATCGAAGGAGATCCCTGGCCCGCCGATAACTCCCCCTGGCCGACGACAAATCTCCGGAAAGCCTCTGGACGCGACCGATCGCGGTATAGGTCAAGGATTTTGCAACGTGATCGTCCTTGATCGATTCGGCCAACGCCAATGCCCCGGGGATGTCCCCGGCTTTGACTTTCGCCTCGATGAGCGGACGGAGCAACCTTGCGAATACAGTTCGCTCTTGCTCCTTCGCTTTCCTCGCAAGACGTTCCGCCTCGTCCAGCGTGGCGGCGGAAGCCTTGATGTCTCCCGCCTTGCGCTGAAGATCCGACAAGGCGATCAGGAGTCTCGTCACTTCGAACGGGACGAACTCGTCCGGATCTCCCGAGAGGTTCGAGCGGGCGATCTCCAGCGCCTTCTTGAAATCGCCCGTCTCCGCGCGAGCGATGGCGATGGCCGACCACATCCAGACAGGCCCGAGGATCACTTTGGACGTGTTTGCATGGGTCTTTTCCGCGAGTTGCGTCACACGGTCCAGGAACTCGCGAGAGCGATCCGGGGACGACTGCCCGACAGCCCTGGCAATCTCCAGGATCAACT
>CALKTZ010001288.1 GCA_937997355.1 uncultured Planctomycetales bacterium
GGGAAGCTCGAATCGAGCCGCACCACGATCCGCCCTTTCCGCGTGGAAACGGCCGAGAAGGCCGAGAGGGAGAATCGCAGCACCTTGCCCCCCGCCGTGAGGAGGATCCCATACGGCGGAGGGGGTACGCCCGCACCCTCGGACGTGCCCGCATCGAGGCCGGGGATTGACTCCGCGTGGCCGTTCTCACCATTCGGCGAGCGATCTTCGCCCAGGAGTTTCTGCACCATCCTGGCGGGCTGCTGAGGAATCTTCGAAGGATCTGGCAGGCAGCGGGGATCGTGGCAGAGCACCCCCACGATGTGCTCCTGATCCTCGAATGCGAACTGCTTCTGGATGGGCTCGCCGTGGCCGGTGGTGAGCGGGATGTCGTTCACCCGCAGGGTGTAGGCGATCCCTCGATCGGAGAAGAACGTGATCGTCTGACGCGCCCGTGCCCGATAAATCCAGCCCACCTTGTCATCGTCGCGGACCCGGATGCTGGCGACATCGTTGAACGACTTCTGACGCTTGGTCCATCCTTCCCGAGTGACGATGACCCACGAATCCTCGTCGACGATGTAGTCTTCCTCGCGGAACTCGATCGGCGCGGCGATGGCCCCGCCGATCTTCGTCCGGCGACGTTCCCCGTAGGTCTGCGCAATCCTGGTCAATTCTTCCCCGATGATCCGCCAGAGCGCGGGCTCGTCGGCGAGAAGTTTCTGGATTTCCTTGGCCCGCTTCTTGCGCTCGGCCAGCTCGTTGAGGATGTCTTTGATTTCGAGTTTACCCAGCCGATAGAGCTTCGTTTCGAGGATGGCGTCGGCCTGGATTTCCGAGAGCGTGAACCGCTCGATCAACTTGGGGGCGGCGTCGGCCTTGCCGTCGCTGGCGCGGATGATCGCGATCGCCTCGTCCAGATTGTTGAAGACGATCGCGAACCCTTCGAGGATGTGAATGCGGTTGAGCAGGTTGCGTAGCTCGTATTCCAGCCGACGCGTGACGACTTCGAGCCGGAAGTCCAGGAAGTGCTGGAGGATCGACTTCAGATCGAGCCGGCTGGGGACCGCCGCGTCCGTCCCCTGGGCGGGGAGGAGGCAGGTCATGTTCACGTTGTGGTTGATCTGGAGTGGCGTGTTCTTGTACAGATAGGCGAGCGCGGCCTCGGCGTTGGCCCCCGGCTTCAATTCCAGCAGGATCTGGATGTCGTCGGTGCTCAGGTCCTTCACGTTCACGAGCTGAGGCACCTGCCCCTTGCCGATCAACTCGCCGATCCGCTCGACGAGGGCGTCCTTTTCGACGCCGTAAGGGATGGCCGTGATCACCACGGCGTTCACCTTCTGAGGATGCGGCTCGTAGGTCCCCCGGAGCTTGATCGTCCCCTGGCCGGCGGCATAGATCCGGCGGATTTCGTCGGTCGAGTTGAGGATCACCCCCCCGGTCGGATAGTCCGGCCCCTGGATATACTTCACCAGCTTTTCGAGCGGCAGCTCGCGATTTTCGAGCAACGCCGTGAGGGCGTTGCAGATCTCTTTCAGATTGTGGGGAGGGATGCTGGTCGCCATGCCGACCGCGATCCCGGCCGTCCCGTTGACCAGCAAGTTCGGATACTGCGCCGGCAACACGATCGGTTCGTCGGCCGTCGAGGCGTAATTCGGCCGGAAGTTGACCGTCTGTTCGCGAAGCTCTCCGAGCAGGGTTTGCGCGATCGGCGTCAGGCGGCATTCGGTATACCGCATCGCGGCGGGGGGATCGCCGTCGATCGAGCCGA
>CALKTZ010001289.1 GCA_937997355.1 uncultured Planctomycetales bacterium
GATAGGCGAGTCGGGATGACGGGTCCAGATCGAGCGACTGGAGCAGCTCGGCCCGTCGATCGCGACCGGGATTGACGACCATGCCGGGCTGTACCGCCTTGCCCAGCCAAGACATGCGCAGGGCCGGCTCGACCCGAAAGACCCCGGACGCATGGCCGTAGGCGTGGCGTAAGTCGGCCACCAACCGGCGAGCCCGAGGCCCCATCGCCCTGGCGTAAGGGTGATAAATATCGGCCCAGGTGAAGTTGGCCATCAGGTAGCCGGGAATCCCGGCCCGGTGTGCCGCAACCAGGGGGACCGGCGAGATATCCGAGAGGACGACGGCCGTTTCCTCGGACCGGAGCCGATCGGCCTCGTTTTCAATGTCGGCCATCGCCTCGGCATGAACTCGCTCGGCACGGTCGAGGGTCGATTCGACATCGACCGTCACGCTGTCTCCCGGAGGATGCACCGTCCCCACGTCGGAGACGTGAGGTTCGAGCGTGGCGTGTCGACGGAGCCGCTCGTGCCAATGAGGAAACAAGTTGGCATTCGACCGGATCGTGATGGGGATTTCCGGGGGGATCCGATTCAGGACGGCCGACACCCGATTCAGGTGCCCGAATCCGTGACTCGTCACATAAACCGCCAGCGGCCGGCAGTCGGTTGATGTCTTGGAAGACTTCTTCGGCATCGGTCCCCTTCACACGGACGCGAGGTTTTCGGCAGTTGCCGCGAATCGGCGTGAAGGGGCGAAAATACCGCACAGTCAGGCGGTATCGCAAGCCCGAGAGGCCATCAGATTGCCGAGGTTCTCCCGGCTAAGAAACCCGGGAGAAAACCGCAGTTTGGAAACGGCCTCGCGATCGGCCTCAAGAGGGTTCGGTGTCGATTTCGCCGTAGCCCGCGCATCGTTCCGGCTCGACCACACGATGCCGAGGAGGGTCAGCAATCCCCCAATCGCGAGGGTGACCGTGATGGCCTCCTCGAAGAACCAAACGCCCCAGACGAGGGTCAGCACGGGGGAGCCGTTGCTGATCGTCGCCACCTGGCTAGCTTCGAGCCGACGCAAGGAAACGTTCTGGAAGATTTGTCCCATCGGCGTGATCACCAGGGCCAACAATCCCAGGGCAATCCAGGACGCCGTGGATACGCTGGACACGCCGGCCCAACCGGAATGTGTGGCGAGAGCGACGGGGATGTCGAGGAGCGTCCCCAGGAGGAAAGTTCCCACCAGCACCGGGACCGCTCCGTGCCGCGCCACGAGGGGCTTGCTCAGCGTGAGGTATCCCCCCCAGGAGGCAACGGCCCCGATCAGGAGCAGGTCTCCCCAGAGGATGGAACCGGTGCCGGCGGCTCGCGGGTTGGGGGTGGCGGAACCTCCCCAGAGATTCCCGAGGGCGATCACCGCGACACCGGCGATACTGGCCAGCATGCCCAACAGGCGGCCCCGGTGGAACCGTTCATGTCCCAGGACGCAGGCCAGCAGGAGCACGAAAAGGGGTGCCGTTGCGTAGAAGATGGCGACGTGAGTCGTTGGCGCGTGCCGGGTTGCGTTCAGGAAAAAGCTTTGATTGATCGGCACGAAGAGTGCCGCCGCGATCAGCAATAGCACCCCGTTTTCACGCCAGAGCCGCTGGAACGTCCCTTTTCCCCAGACCAGCGGGATGAGGCAAAGCCCCGCGACACCGAAGCGAATAATCGGCACAATCGCGACCGGCAGGTCGCGAACGGCCACCTTGGCCGCCGCCGCCGTGAACGACCCCAGGAGGACCATGAGCGCCACCGAAACATAGGCGCCATAGTCAAGTTCCGAGGCCCCGCCATGAGCCATCTGGCTCGGATTCGTTTTCGCGTCGAGTCCTCCCGGACTGTCACTTTCTCCCGCGCTCGCCCCATCCCCCTCAACCGTCGGCCCCGCCGTGTCCATAGTGTCCCCAAGCCCTTCTCAATCGGTACACCGGTCGACTCGTCACCGGCCAAGACAATTTATCGTAGCATCCCCGGCAAGCCCTGATGAATAATCCCGAAAATGACAAGAAAAAGACCCCGCGCTTGCTCGCGAGGTTCGCGGGCGAAGGCGGGGTCTTGTATCAGGATCGAGGGTTGGACGCAGGAAACCAAGGCATTCGGGAGCGGGGGAAATCCGCCGGATCAACGATCGCCGCCGGCTCGGACCGGAGACACGGGCCAACGGTCCGAACGATGATCGTGGATGCGATGGAACGCCCGTTCTCGTTCGAGCCTGGTCTGGTCGAAGAGCTGCCGATAGAAGTTTTCCTCGACCTCGGTGAAGGCGGCCCCGCGTCGTCCCATGACGATTCGAGCGGTCTCGAACATCTGTTCCAGGGGGAAGCCCTGGGCGACTTTCCCATAAAGAACCGCTGTGAAGGAAGGGACGTGCTTGGGCAGCAGGATGCCCGCCGGGAGCACATTGCACATGACACCGATGGAGGTGCCGGTATTCAGCATCGCCCCCAAGCCGGTCCGCGAATGGTCCCCGATGAAACAGCCCACCTTGGTCATCCCGGTGGCTATCGGGTCTCCCTGGAGGGGGACGAAAACCTCGCCGTAGTCGTTGCGGAGATCGCTATTGGAAGTGATCGCCCCCAGGTTGACCCATTCCCCGACGTAGGCATGGCCGAGGAAGCCTTCGTGATATTTGTTGGAGTTTCCGTGGATGATCGACGCCTCGACCTCACCGCCGATCCGGCAGGTGGGGCCGATGGAAACCCCGCCCCGGATGTTCGCCCGGAAGAGTTGCGTCTGGGCGCCGATGAAGCACGGCCCCTCGATCCGGGTGAAGGGCTGGACCCAGGCGTTCGGCCCGATCGTGATCGGACCGTTGGTCGTGTCGAGGACCGTGCAGGGATCGATCCGGGCGGTTTCGTGGATGAACAGGCGGTCGGAGCCGCCAACGAGCGACAGGGTCGATAAGTGGCGATTGGTCACCCCCACTCGCCCCAGGGTCGCGAAATCCCGTTCCAGATATTCTGGATTCTTCGCGACGAGATCCCAGGGATGCTCGATCCAATCTCCCCCGACCTCGAAGCCGCCGTGCCTTGAGAACAGGGTGTCGAACCAGGAGCTCACGTTGGAATGGGTCAGGTCGACCGTGTCGTCGGGGCCAGCGATCGCAAAGGCCGGGCGGCCGTTGCAGAGGCCGATCGAAGGGCCATGCGTCTTGTCGAAGGTTTCCAGACAGGTCGGCGGGACCCATCGCGAATTGACGACCGCGACCGGCCCCCTGCCCAGCCAGTCTCGATCGTTGAGGACTGTGTGCGGATCTCGTTGTCTCTGAAGCGCTTCGAGGGTCGGCCGGACGATGGCGCCGCGGCGGTTCGGCCCCGATCCGACTCCGAAGGCCCGGGCGATCTTCTCCCCGAGAGAGGAGGCGCCCAGGATCAATTCATAGGCGGGGCGTGTCAACGTCAACGGTTCGAGCCCCGCGACGGCGGTATCTTCAACCAGGCAAAGTCGCATGGTGTCCTCCGTGAACCCGTTCCGAGAGCGGTCATCCTGGATTGGAGTGGCGGAAGCCTCGGTGCTATCCTCGAGATGTGCCGGGACCATATCATGTACCCCCAAAAACCGCTAGACAAATCGTGTAATTCTTGTTCCACGGTTCATCCCTGCAATCCAACACGTTCGATCCGCAGGACTTCCAGCTCCTCCGTCTTCAAATCCAGCAGGTTCACCGACCAGAACGGGGCTCGATGCAACGCGCCCGGATTGATCCGGCGCGTCCCCCCTTCCCAGTAGTCGATCATCTGGTGCGTGTGCCCCGAGCAGAGAAAATCGGGGTTCATCGCTTTCAATCGACGCAATTCCTGCTCCGAATCTCCGTGGGTCACGGCGATCGTTTTCCCCGCCTGCTCGATCAGCCCACCCCGCCCCAGGCAAATCCCCCCGATCAGTTTCATCGCTTCCTCAAGGCCGCCGCGATCGTCGTCGCAATTGCCGAAGACGAAATAGGTTGGAAGTGTCGCCAGTTCATGGACGACGTCGGCGATCGTGATGTCGCCGCAATGGATCAGGAACTTCGCCCCGCGATCCTTCAACAATTTCGCGGCGATCCGGGTTCGCTCGACCTGATCGTGGGTGTCCGACAAAATTCCAACTTTCATAAATCCTCACTCCCGAATGGGCGGACGAGACTCCCCTCACCCGCGAATATCTCCGGGGCATCGGCCGGCTCGGCCGTTTGCCCTGAGAAACGGCGGCATCTTGATTCCGCACATTCGTGAGACATAACATCGACCCTCGACAATTCTGCAAGCTCAATCAAGTTCCCTCGACTTCTCCCGTCGCTTCTCTTGTTGAGGTATGCGCCCATGTCTGACATCATCCAGACCCTGGCGACTCATACGGGGCTCGATTCGTCGTCGATCGAGAAAGCCATCGCCGCGATCTTGGGCATGCTGAAATTAAAGCTCCCGGCCGAGACCTATACCCAGGTTGAAGAAAAAATCCCACCTTCCGCGCAGGCCACGCAACCTCCGGACGAAAGTTCCGGAGGGTTGCTTGATACCGCGAAGGATCTCGCCGGCAAGATCTTCGGTTCCAAGACGCAGGAAGGTCTTGATCTGGTCGATCAACTGAGCAAGCTCGGAATTTCCGCCGCCACGCTCACGACGATCGCCACGCAACTGTTCAAATTCCTCTCGGCGCATTTACCCCCCGATGTGATGGCCCAGCTCGCCAAGGCCCTCCCCTCAATTCCCGGGCTGAATCTCACATCGGAAGACTTGACCGAGAAATCCCCCACCCCTTGATTTGCTTCGTGGGGCGGCCTGCTCGGATTTCGCGCGGGCAATTTTCCCGGCGATTGGCGTCGCGGCAATTTCCGCGTTAGGATCGATTGGAGAGAACTTCTGAAGTTTTTTTCGATCCGGTTGCCGACGTTTGGCGTACTCTCTTATTGAGAGCATGCAGAGTGTTGTAGGCCCGAGACGGCGGGAGCATAAGCGGTTTCGGGCTTTCGATTGCAACGACGATCGAGGCAACTCCGTGGTTTCTCGAACGTGGCGCTCGGGTGCGCCGCGTGCGATTCGGCTCGAGAAAAAGCCGGTCGCGGAAAGGGACGGGCGATCGAGGCCGGTAGGTCCATGGCCAGGGCCCTTTCCAGGATTGTCCCGCGACGCGCGGGTGAGGTTTCTCATGGCCACCGCAATTCACAAGGCAAAGCCTTCCAAGAAGCGTGCTCAAGCCCTGTTCGCATCGAAAAAAGCGAAGAAGCGGCAGGACTCCGAGCGGGAATTGAATTCCTCATTGCTGCAACGCGATCGCGACATCGCCGAGGCTCCCGAGACGTTCGATCAGTGCGTCGAACAACCCGAAGCCAGGCAAGAGCGAGCGTTCGAAGCCCCGGACGCGGGAGAAAGAAGGTCCGATCCGAGTGATGAGTATTTTACCCACGGTCGAAGCTGGAGCTGAGCGGCCGGGCCAGGATGATCGAAAGATTGCCGGAGGCCCCACCGCACCGTTCTCTCGACCCGGGTTTTGAACCATCTTCCCAGGTTGGAGTCGGGCTGTCGGATCAATCCGGTCCTGTCGAATCGATCCGCGAGGGTCTTCCTGCCCTGGCTCAGTCCTCTCCCCCCCCGTTCTCAGACTTCTGATGAAACGCATCACACCCCGCTCGATCCGAGCGGGGTGTTTTTTATACGAGCACGCGAGGCTAGCCGGAGATCGGAGGCGGCGTCACGACCA
>CALKTZ010001290.1 GCA_937997355.1 uncultured Planctomycetales bacterium
GCCGCTTCCGCGAGGTCCGCCAGGGCGAGAAGGCCGATGCCCGAACCCGTCCGCCGGAGAAAATCGCGACGGCTCGGATAGCCCGGCGATGGAGTGGCGAAGACGTTGGAAAGTGGACCCATCGATCGTGCTCCTCGCCCGTCGCGTCAATCGTTGAAACAGAATTCATTCAGCGCGAATAAGGTCTGGCAGAAGTCGGCCAGGGCGGTCGTCAAGGGGGCTCGCGTCGCCCCGTCGCTTGAGTAGCTTCGACATTGCGATTCGATGAAGGCGATGGAATCGTCCAGGTCGGCCGGGCCTGGCGGACGCCCCAGGGCGATTCGGTAGGCCCGCGTGATCCATCGTTCCAGATCCGCGCGAGGGGTCGTCGCCGTGTTTTCAGGCCCGGGATTGTTCATCACGCGACGGGCGAATGCCTCGGCCCAATTGCGTACGATCGGGTTGTTCATGAGCAAGAGCGACTGAGGAGCAATCGTCGTGCTCGATCGAATGGCCTGCCCCTGGAGGGCATCGGGAGCATCGAACAGGAGCATCATGGGGATGAGCTGACTGCGCTTGACCGTGAAGTAGATGCTCCGCCGATCTTGCTTCTCGTCGAGCGACCCCGGCCCGAACATCCGACGGCTCAGCTTCCCCGACGAGGCGAGCATGGAATCGCGGATCGATTCGGCTTCCAGACGACGGCTGGGATGATGCCAGTAGAGCCGATTGTCCGGGTCGATCTTGCTCTTCGACGGATCGATGTGACCGTCCTGGCGGTAGGTCGCGCTGCCGACGATCAGGGCATGGATCGGCTTCAGCCGCCAGCCGCCACGGATGAGCTCCGATGCCAGCCAATCGAGCAACTCCGGGTGCGTCGGGCGTTCCCCCTGGGTCCCGAAATCGCTCGGGGTCGCGACGAGTCCGCGCCCGAAGTGATGTTGCCAGAGCCGATTGACGATCACCCGGGCGAGGAGGGAGCCGGCGCCCCGGTCGGTGTCGGTGATCCAGTCCGCCAACGCCCGGCGACGGTAGGACGTTCGCCATCCGGGCGGGGGCTGAGCCTGCCAGCGATTCTCCGGAGTCGGAGTTGAGGCCGTCATCAGCACTCGAAGGAAGCCCGGAGACGCCTCCCCGAGCTTCTGATTGGGATCACCCCGCTTGAGCAGGAACGTCTTGTCGTAATAGTCCGGCCCCTGGGTGTGCAAGCGGAGCGCCGGCAGGCCCTCCGTGCAGATCAGGGTTTTGATGTTGCCGGGACTCGCCCCCCGTACCGCCTCGATCGCGACGGCCGACGAGACGAGGGCGAGCGGTACGCTCCAACTCCCGACAGCAAGCGCCTCCGCCGGAACCTTCAACCGACTGGTCGCCAGAGTATAGGCAGGGTTCGACGGGTCGGGGAGCCTGGGCTCGGACCGGACGGTCGTCGTGAAGTTGGCCACCATCCGATAGTAATCGCGCTGGGAGATCGGATCGAATTTATGGTCGTGGCATCGCGCGCAGCCGATCGTGAGGCCCAGGAATGCGGTGCCGATGGTCCCGACGATGTCATCCAGTTCGTCGTAGCGTTCCTTTTCCGCCTGATTGGCGGTGATTTGCGTGCTGTGAACGCCGCAGGCCAGGAAACCGGTCGCGCGGAGGGCCTGCGTTTGATCGGGTGCGAGTTCATCTCCGGCGATCTGCCAACGGACGAAAGTCGCGAACGATAGATCGTGGTTCAGCGCCTCGATGACGAAATCGCGGTAGGGATAGGCGGTCGGCCGGTCGGTGTCATGCTCGAATCCGTGACTCTCCGCGAAGCGAGCCAGGTCGAGCCAGTGCCGCCCCCAGCGCTCGCCGTGGCCGGGGTTGGCCAGCGTCCGGTCGATCAGGCGAGATTCACGGTCGGGCGATTCATCGCCGAGAAACGCGTTGATCTCGGATTCCGCCGG
>CALKTZ010001291.1 GCA_937997355.1 uncultured Planctomycetales bacterium
CGGTCGCGACCTCGATGACCCCCGACCCGACCTCGGCCTCCGACGAATGGGGGACGATCCGCCGCAAGCTCCGCTCGCTGGGGGTCTCGCGTTATACGATCGAAGGTGTGCCGGGGGGGCGGGTCTCGTTCGCCTGCCTGATCCCGCTGGCCGGCAAGCAGGCAGTCACCCAGCGCTTCGAAGCCGAGGGGGACGACGAGATCCAGGCCGCTCGCACCGCCCTGCGCCGGATCGCCCTCTGGCAGGCCACCGCACGCGAACGCCCGGCCCGCTGATCGTCGTCCCTCCCTGGGAGGATTACCGCGGGGGATCGATCGGCCTATAATTCTCTCGGGCAGCCACGATGAACCCGCCGCCGGAGGCCCGGCGTCCTGGTTGGTGGGCATAGCCCAGGGTCCGGCCCCTCCTCCGTCCGAGCCCCCGTGCCCGGTTCCGTTTCCGATCCCATTTCCTTCGAATCCCTCCGTTGAAAGGCGCGTGAAGACGAATGGCCAAGCGAATGCCGATCCGGCTCCTGTTGATCGTGACGGGCAGTACCCTCCGCGCCGAGGAGAAGGATCGGCCGTTGGCCTACTACCTCAAGCAGCGGATCGAGAAGTCGCTGATCGACATCGAGGAGCAGGACCGCAAGCTCGATTCCGGCTCCCGCGCGGTCGCCGGCAAGGAGTCGAGCGATTCGGGGGCGGCGGGGGTCAAGCTGAGCGGGATCCAGGTCCGGGTCGTGGCCGATTTTCGCTGGATCCATGACGATCTGCTCCAGGGAATCCCCACGATCTCGCTCGGCGGCCCCGGCGTGAACAGCCTCGCCCATCGCTGGCTCGAAGATGTGCCAATCTCGCTGGAGGTCAACGACCGATACTTCATCCAGATGGACCCCGACCTCGAAGAGCCGAGGGTCAGCATCTGGGGGATGGACAACGCCTCGACCCAGATCGCGATCTCGGTCTTCGCCGAGCGGTTCCTCACGCGCTTCCTCGACCGCTGCGCCGCCATGCCCCCCATGGATTTCGACCCCGACGAGAGTCAGGTGGACGACGAGGAGGATGACGACGGCGAATTCGAGGAGGACGAATCCGATGATGAAGATGAGGACGAAGATGACGACGACTGACCCGAACCAATGCGGAATGAATCCTGTCCGATGAGCTGAAGCCGGGATTCACGCCGATTTCAACGAGCCGGCGCACGCCGGGTTCCATCAAGCCAGGTGGAATGTCCTAGATTTTGCTGAACGGAAGAAGGGGGTTCCGGGAGAGAACGACGCAAACCCGCTGAGGAAGGATGGAAAGCCATGGCGAAGGCGAAGGAATCGCCCGCTCGATGCGCCCGCGGGACGGGCATCGGACTGGCGTCCCCACTCTCACTCTCAACGCGAGGCAGGCCCGCGACGGCGGCCCGCTCGGTTCGCTCCCCCGCCGTGAATTCGGCGGCGGTCGCGAGCGTCGTGTCGATCTGCCTGGCCGCCCTCGGCGCGTCTCCCGGCACCACCACCCCCACGCCCCCGTTGGCTTCTTCGGCGTCAACCTCCACGTCCACGACGCCGGGGGGCAAGATGCCGATCTCCGGCCCCGGCCCGCTCGCCTTGCTCGGCCGCACGGTCGAGCAGGATCAGGGGGCCTGGCAGGTCGAGTATCGATTCCGCAACGAAGGGGAGGGGGGCGTGGTCCTCACCTCCGGCGAGATCGCCGCCAGGGTGGATGGCTGGGTCTCGAATTCCCGGATCGCCTCCCACGCCTTGCCGAGGCGATCGTCGATCGTGCTGGCGAAGGGGAGCGGGCCGAGCCCGGGAGCCGGCGGCCTCTCGGGCTCAAGCTCCGGAGCCGGCCTGCTGGCGGCCGAGGGGACGATCATCGACGCCCCCGAGGAAGCCCGCCGCTGCAAGGAACGCCTGGTCGTTTCGCTCCGGCCCGACGACCTCGCGGGCTGCGCCTCCTGCCCGTCGCACGGCGGCACCGCCGCGACCGCATCGGGCTCGGGTTCGGGTTCGGGATCAACCGCATCTCCGGGAGAATCGGTGGTGAGCGTGGCCCCCGGGGGGACGCTCCGGGTCCGGCTCCGGCTGGAACATCAGCACGTCGTCCACGGCGACTACGATCCCCTCCTGGGGGAGCGGACCGTCGAATTGACCCTCGGCCCCGCCGCCCTGAGTGACGTGATACCGCTCGACCGCGAACAACGCCGCGCCCAGCCGAAGGTCGGCGCGATCGAGATCCCCGAGGACCGTCGCGACACTGAGCGATTCTATTCCGCCCCGTACAGCCTTCACCTGGCGGCGCACATCCCCGGCCAGCAGTATTGCCGGCTCCCCGAGCGCCCCGTGCGCTACGACACCAAGATGCGGCTCCGCTTCTGGTATCTGGTCGCCGCGGGGACCGACGGCGACTGCCGGCTCCGGTTCTCGCAGGTCCGCGAGACCCCGGTCGCCTGCCCCCCGCTGTCGAAGGGGAATTTCGAGCAATACCTGAAGGCCGTGGGGCGCTGGACCAAGGTCGAGCGGATCATCCGCACCGAGCCCGAGGCCACGCACGTCGTGCTCGACTTCGGGATCGTCACCGATTCCTACGTCGGCGAGATGTGGATCGACGACATCAGCCTCGAACCGCTCGAAGTGTCGCAGGCCGGCCCGTAGACGCGAATCTGTTCGGCGCGGGTCTCACGACCCCGCCGAAT
>CALKTZ010001292.1 GCA_937997355.1 uncultured Planctomycetales bacterium
GTTGTTGATCATACGTTTGATTAACTGTTCGAGAGCTTCCGCCATCGCCACGGCGACGTGGACGGGGGCTTGTTGCTCGTCAGTAGGCCGGTCCGAGTCCATTGGCGATCCGCTCCTCGTAGGACTTGGGCAGCGTCGAGAACCGCGTGCATTTGTCGGTGAATTGCAGCTCGACCGGCTTGGCCCGCCCGTTGCGGTTCTTGGTCACGATCGCCTCGACGATGCCGGGCTTGTCGTCGGGCTTGTAGTACTCCGGGCGGTGGAGCATGATCACCACGTCGGCGTCGGCCTCGATCTGGCCCGATTCCCGGAGGTCCGAGAGCATGGGCCGCTTGTCGTTCCGCTCCTCGTTCTTCCGGTTGAGCTGCGCGAGGAGCATGATCGGGATGTTCAGTTCGCGGGCGAGGTTCTTCACGGCCGTGCTGTTCCGCGCGACCTCCTCCTGCCGGCTCTCGCCCCTCCTCCGATTGCCCCCCATCAGGGCCAGGTAGTCGATGATCAGGAGCGAAAGCCCGTCCTTCGCCTTCATCCGCCGGGCGCCGGCCGAAATCTGGGCGATCGACCTCGCCGGCCTCTCGTCGGAGACGATCCGCCGCTGCGAGCCCTCGTTGTATGCCCTGCCGAGGAGATTCCTCTCGTCGGCCGTCAGTACGGAGGAATCATTGAACCGATAGGAGTCGATCCCCGAGAGGATCGAGAGGAACCGCAATGCTAACTCGTCGTTGCTCATTTCCATCGAGTTCATCAGCACGGGGGCGAGTTTGCCGGCATTGAGCGCCACGCCCATCGCAAAGGCCGTCTTCCCCATGCCGGGCCGGGCGGCCACGATCACGAGCTGGCCCGGCCGGAAGCCGCAGAGCATGTCGTCCAGGTCCTCGAAGCCCGTGGCGATGCCGTGGATCTCCCCTTCCATCCGCTCCTGGATGATCGTCATCCCCCGGGCGAGGAGGTCGCGCATCCCCATCACCGACTTCGTGGCCTGATCGGAGAGGACATCCCAGAGCCTGGTTTGCGTGTTGCCGATGACCGCGTCGGCCGTCTCCTCGTTGAGATAGAGCCGCTGAATCCCCTCGGTGAACGCCTCGATCGCGTTGCGGGCCTTGGACTTCTCGCGGACGACCCCGGCGTGATAGGCGGCGTTCGCCGAGCTTGCGACGGAGAGCGTCAACTCGCCGAGGAATCCGTCCCCGCCCAAGTCCTCGAAGATCCCCTTGGCGGTCAGGTATTCCGCGAGCGAGACGCAGTCCACCGGGTTGCCCGCCTTGCGGACCTCCAGGATGCCCTCGTAGATCCGCTGATGGCTGTCGCGGTAGAAGTCCTCGGGGGAAACCAGCTCGACGGCGATGTCGATCGCGGCGTTGTCGAGGAGGCACGCGCCGAGCAGTTTCCGCTCGCATTCGAGGTTCTGCGGGGGGAGCTTCCCGGAGATCGATCGGGCCATGAGTGAGTCACCTTCGCCGAAGTATTTCACGAGGCCACCGCCTGCTTCGCGGGGCGGGGTTCTTTCCGGTGGAAGTCGAGTTTCCGCGTCTGGGAGGGCATGACCGTGGGGTCGCGGTCGGTCTCGCGGGGCTTGGCCGTGTCGTCGCAGAATTCCTTCCAGGTCGCGAACTTGGCGCAGCCCTTGAAGAACTTCCAGGTCTTATCCTTGTCGGGCCGCTGGACGACCCTCGCGGCCTGGAGGATCTGCCAGCATTCGAGGGGGCCGATCTCGAATGTGTCGAGATTCGCCTTGAGGTCCCGGACGATGTGCTTGGTCTGCGGGTTGTGCTCCAAGATCCGGATCGCCTCGTCGAACTGGCCGAGGTCCTCGGCCGTCCGGTCCTTGAAGAAACGCTCGGCCCGGATCGGGATTGTGTCCGGTTCCGGTTGAGGAGATTTCTCGCCCGCGTGCTGCTTGCTTTCTTCTTTCTTCTCTCCTTCTCCCTCTCCTTCTCGGGCGTTTCGGGGCGTTACAGGGGCGTTACATGGATCGGGTTTTGCCGAAGTCTTTTTATCTCTATGCTTTGCAACTCGCTGGTTCACCCGCTCCGGGGTGTTCGACGGCTTGTCTCGCTGGCGTCTCTCCCACGCGCGAAACACCACTGAAACCGATGTAACGCCCGATGGGGTGTTACAGGGCGTTGCATCGATCATCTGGAGCGTCTCAAGCTTCGCGAGGGTTGAATCCAGGACTTCGACATCCCCCCCGGAAACCTCGATCGCGAGGAGTTGCCTGGAGATATTAGCGACCGTCCCGGGAGTGTCCTGATCGCCCGCGTAGCAAAGCAGATTGAACCAGCAACGGTGCTCGGCGTCGTTGAGCTGGCGCAGCTTCAGGTCTGTTCGAGCTTCCTTCCAGAGCTTCAACCAGGGCTTCGTTCTCATCGCTTCATCTCGCCTTCGAGGGTTGTGGGGTCCTGGGTCAGTAGGGGAGTTCGTCGTCGTCCGCGTCCTTCGCGCCGGCGGGTTGCCCTGCGGCCTTGAGTTGGTCCTCAAGCTCGTGGATGCGGCCGATCAATTCCCGAGTCGGGTAGTCGCAGCGAAACACGTCCTCGGAGAATCCGGGGTGGTACGTGCGGTCGATCCGGAATTCCCACTTGCGGAGCCTGCTCACGGCTGACTCGATGACCTCGACGAGCCCTCGGAGCCGTGAATTCTTCTCGCGGTGCGTCGCGGCGTTCGAGGCTG
>CALKTZ010001293.1 GCA_937997355.1 uncultured Planctomycetales bacterium
TGGCCCGCCTTCTGCGATGGGAAGTCGCGTTCGATCAATGCCGGCGCACCGTCGGAGAATTTCAAGAGGGTGTGCACCCCCTTGAGTTCCGCCGGCTGCTTGAGCTTCCAGTAGCGGTAAATCGGCACCTGGGAAAGCTGCGTTGTCAGGGCCTGGCCGTAGCGTTGAAACAGGGGATGGGTCATGTCCAGCGGTGATCCGAATGTAAGCTCGGAACGATTCTCGGAATGGTCAATTAACTGCGCGGGGAGGAGCTGGCTCGCAATCGGGCCATTATAGCTCTCCTGCTGGCAGAGATGCCCCAACCCAACAACCAGCCCCCCCCCCTCGTGGACATACGCATTGAGCAATCCCCAGGCGGCGTCATCGGGCTTGGCGGCGTTCAACAAAAAGACGCAGGAGAAGCCTTTCAGGCCCCCCCGATATCGCGCCACGAACTCGGAGGTGGAAACCTGCTCAACCTGGTTGATCTTGGCGGAGGTCGGTGAGGAATCGAAATCGAGTGCCGCCGCGACCTCGAACGTATCGCGGACCAGATCGTCGGAGATGAGGAGAACCTTGTACGACGGGCGGACCCGGAACGTGAAGAATCGTTGGTCATCGAAGTCGAGGGGGTCGGGGGTCCCGCTGATCTGAACCCATCCCTTGTGGATTTGCCCTTCTTTAAGTCTCGGCGTCGGGAAGACCACATCGATTTGACCGGAGGCCGGGATCGTGACCGTCTTCTGATCTTTCTTCTGATTGTCGAGGTAGAGTTCGACCACCCGCTTGGTTTCCGGCCCGGTCGATCGGATCTTTGCCTTGATCGTGATCGATTCCCCCTGCGCGGCAACCGGACTCGACGGCTCGACCTCGACGATTCCAACGTTCGTGAGGTTTTCCGAAGTCAACCGCAGGACGTAAGTCGAAATCTTCGAGTTGGGCTTTTCGTTGACCTTTTTCACGACATCAAGCCCCTCGGCGGGCTCGGCCGCTTCCCAGGAAGGGCGGGCGACTCGGCGACCGCGCGATAGACGTGCCCCATGGCGACATTGAGCGGCCGATTGGCGGGGTGCGTCGTGAGAGCAGCGATCTGTTTCTGCGCGGCGGACGGAGAGATCCCCTTGGCTACGGGATCATACGAGTCGACCACGAAAACCTGGCTCGCCTCCGGAATCTTGCGAAGGATCTCGGCCGCCCGTTCCTTGGCCTCGTCGAGCCGAGTCTTGTCCTTTCCGGGTTCCTTGTATTGCATCGAAAGGCTGGTGTCGAACACGAGGCCCAAAGCTGTGGGAACGGACTCATCCCCGAGCGAAATCTGAGAATGAAATCTGGGCCTCGCCAGGGCCATCGCCATGAGTGCGAGGATGGCCATTCGCGCAAGCAGCAAGAGCCAATTCTTGACCCGCATCTTCTTCCGAGATCGCTTCTGACGTTCACGAATCAAGCGAAGGGCCGGAAAGATGATGTGCTTGGGGGTCTGCTTCATGAAGAGATGAAGAATGACCGGCAGTGCAGCCAGCCCCACCCCTGCCGCCAGCCCCGCATGTATGAGCGAGAATTCCATGGCATCTGGCGAAGGATGCCCCCTTCACCCCTCGGAACAGTTTTAGAATCGCACCTTCGGAATCACTCACACCGCGAGATCTGTTTTCGCGAATGATACGGAGGACGAAGATCGAGCCAAGGCTACCCTCGTCCTCTCCTCGACAGGAGATAGCTCATGAGCGCCTTG